>JASFIA010000373.1:0-3796 GCA_050122915.1 Desulfobacterales bacterium
CCGGATTTGGCATATGACTGGCCATTCCCATGAGCGAGAAAGACTCTACACCCCCACCGCCCAAACCAGGTCCGCGGCGCCCCCTCAAGGTCGTCATTCCGGCATTGCTGCTGCTGATCGCCGCCGCCGCCTTCGTCGCCGTTCAGGATATCCGCCTATACGCCGAAAAACCGGTGCCGCCGGTCAGTGGAAAGGAGCAGCTCCTGACCATAGCGCCCGGGGAAAGTTTCCGCTCGATCACCCGAAAGCTCTTGGCTTTGGGATTGATTCGCTCCCCACTGAGATTCCGGATCTTGGCCAGGATTTCCGGACATCACCGCAACCTCAAAGCCGGCGAATACAGTTTCGAGGGGCCAAGCAGCCCCCGGAATATTCTTGAGCGCCTCGTCGAGGGGAAAGTCAAGCTCTACCGAATCACCGTGCCCGAGGGCAGCACCCTGGAGCAAATTGCCGGGATCGTTGAGGCCAGCGGGCTGTCCGATCGGGACGCCTTTTTATCGGCCGCCGCCGCCGTCGATCCCAAAAAGGCTTACGGCATCGACGGGGCCACCCTTGAAGGCTATCTGTTTCCTGACACCTATCACCTGCCAAAAAACAGTTCGGCCGCCGATATCATTGACACCATGGTCGGGCGTTTCAAAGACGTAATGACCGACAAGCGCCGAAAGCGGGCCGAGAACATCGGCTTAAGCATCCACGAAGTCGTCACCCTGGCCTCGATCATCGAAAAGGAAACCGGGGCGCCCGCCGAGCGGCCCCAAATTTCATCGGTTTTCCACAACCGGCTCAAAAGGGGCATGCGACTGGAAACCGACCCAACAGTGATCTACGGCATCAAGGACTTTGACGGCAATCTCACCCGTAAGCACCTGAGGACACCGACCCCCTACAATACCTACCTCATCAAAGGGCTGCCCCCGGGCCCCATCGCAAACCCGGGCGAGGCGTCCATCGATGCCGCACTCTATCCCGCCCAGACCGGCTATCTTTTCTTTGTCTCCCGGAAGGACGGCACCCACCACTTTTCAGCCTCATTGAAGGAACACCAGCAGGCGGTCCGCAAGTATCAACTTGGCGGACGGAAACGGAAGGCGACAAAAGGCGGCAGCCAATGAAAACGGCGGATACCATGACGGTTGAAGACCTGGCCGGCCAGCGGATCATGGCCGGATTCGACGGCACCGGGATGAACGACGACCTGGCCCACCTCATTGAAGACGTGAGGGTGGGCGGGCTGATTCTGTTTTCACAGAATATCCGGACCCCCGACCAGGTCGCCGACCTCTGCCGTTCCGCTCAGGAACGCGCCAGAGAGAGCGGTTGCCCGCCGCTGCTCATGGCAGTGGACCAGGAAGGCGGCGTGGTGGCCCGCCTGAAAGCCCCCCATTTCACCGAATTCGACGGGAACCCGAGTATGGCGGGACCTGAGGACGCCGACCGGTTTGCCCTCACCACCGCCGGGGAACTGCTTTCCGTCGGATTGAACATGGACATGGCACCGGTCATGGACGTGGCCCCCCCGGCCGCTGAAAGCGTGATGACGAATCGGGTGTTCGGCACTTCCCCCGGTCACGTCGCCGAAATGGGAACGGCGGTGATCCGCGGTCTTCAGAGGTCGGGGGTGATGGCGGTGGCAAAACACTTTCCGGGCATCGGGCGGACTCTACTGGATTCCCACCTCGATCGGCCGGTTTTCAGTGAACCGGCCGAGTCCATCCACGCCTTCGACCTGCCCCCCTTCAAAGCCGCCATCGACGCGAATGTAGCCGGCATCATGCTCTCCCACATCGTCTACGACCAGTTGGATCCTCTCTGGCCGGCGAGCCTTTCGCCAATAGTCGCACGGGACTTGCTTCGGGCAAAAATGGGCTATCAGGGGGTGGTCATGACCGATGACCTGGACATGGGGGCCATTGTTAATCATTACGATATCGACACCGTCGTCCATCAGGCTCTCGAGGCCGACATCGATCTGGTGCTGATCTGCCATAAAGGACCCAACATCGACCTGGCCTGCCGGAAGATTCAGGAGAGGCTTCGAAGAAACGCCCACATGAAACAAAGGGGGATCGATGCCGCCCGCCGACTCCTCGATCTCAAGGCGCGTTACATCGATCCCGTGTGACCCCGCCTGCCCGCACCTCTTTCGCACTTTCAGGGGTGGGCGTCACCATCGGGATTCTCGATAAAAAACCGGCATCGAGCCAAATTTCGACTTGATTTTTAATTGGGAAACCGCTAAATTAGCGTCGTCAAAAATGGACCCATCCCTTTGGATTGGATGGGTCGGGTTCGTTCTGAAGGTTGTTTCCATTTGTAAAAGTGGCGCCTCCAGTTTGGGACCTCAAGATCATCATTAAGAAAGGAGTGCGTCACCATGCCTAACGGAACAGTCAAGTGGTTCAACGACCAAAAGGGGTTCGGATTTATTGAGCAGGAGGACGGACCGGATGTTTTTGTCCACCATTCCGCGATCAACGCCTCGGGCTTCCGTTCCCTCAATGAAGGCGACAAAGTGACCTTCGACATCGAAGAGGGTCCCAAGGGCCTTGCCGCGGCCAATGTCTCTGTGGTCTAGTTCCACGACTTTCCCCCAATTTTCAGCGGTCGTCCTTTCCAGAAGCAACCGGACGGCCGCTTTCCTTTTTCTCCTCTCTAAAGCCATTGAACGCCACACCGCCAACCGACTTCGCTGAGCCCCCTATCGTCCGCCTGACACGCTCGTGCCGCGGATGCCGGAGATAGCGCCATCGTGCCCGGCATCCAGAAAGAGATACCGGCGGTAACGCCCCTTACCGTCGACTCGCCGACTGATGACGGCCCCCTGGCCGCTCTTCGCGATGGATTTCTCCGCTATGCCTCGGCGTTCATCGCAAACGGGGAAACGAAAGACCCGGCGCCATACACCCTCAAGAGAGACCACAGCTTGCGGGTCTGCGGGCTGTCGATCCGTCTGGGTCGTTCCCTGGATCTCGAGGGAAGCGACATGCTCGTGGCCGGCGCCATCGGACTTTTGCACGACATCGGCCGTTTTGACCAGTATCGGCATTACCAGACCTTTTCCGATCACCGTTCCGTCGACCACGGGGGGCTAGCCGCAAAAATCGTCCGCCTCTCGAATGCCCCCGGATTGCTGCCCCCCCATGCCCGACCATGGATCGACGCCGCCATCTACCACCACAACAAATTTGCACTGCCCGACTCCTTGACGGGAGAATCCCTCTTGTTCACCCGATTGATCAGGGACGCGGACAAGATCGACATCATCGGCATCGTGGCCAGAGATCTCCAGGGCAAAATGCCCATGCCCGCGGGTATCGACCCGACGGATCCCGCCGCTGGCGACATGCCCTCCGAAGGGATTCTCTCCGCCCTATCCGCCGGAAGCACCGCCGATTACCGGCTAGCTTGCACGGCGACGGATCACCTCCTGCTAAGATTGGGCTGGGTGTACGACCTGAACTTCAGGGAGAGCTTCCGGATCCTGGTTCGAAGGGGCTACCTTGATGCGCTCGTGGACGCAGTGCCCAAGACATCCGGGGTTGAACCGGTGATAAGGAATATCAGGCGGCATGTCGTTGCCGCCTTGGGCGGTCGGGGAATGGCCCCCGACTGACAGAGGCGAGCGGGCAGGCCGTCTAATCGACGGTCCTCCCATCATGGGAAAAGGCGTCCGGTGCCCGACTCGGGGTGAGGCGCCGGCCGGCTCCGAGGCGGGTGGTGCACCCATGAATCAGAATCCTGCGTCGGCATTCACCAATATTACCGATATCCGCCCTTTGGGGAAGGATTTTTC
>JASFIA010000374.1:0-3792 GCA_050122915.1 Desulfobacterales bacterium
AAGCCGGAACCCCGGTTCATTAATTGTAACTATTTAAAAACAATATGGAAAAATTACGATAGGAGCAGGTGGTGATGGACTGGGGAGTATTCTATATGCGACCCTGTGCGGTTTAAGGGTTGCATTAATGCGCCTCTGTCGGGGCAGTGGACCTGCCGTCCTGGTCCGGCAGGACAATGCCCAGCTTTTTGATTTTTCGAAAGAGAGTGCTCTTGTGAATGCCCAGTTCCCTGGCCGCGGCCAGCCGATGATAGCCGTTGCGGCGGAGAGCGCTCTGGATGGTCTGGATTTCCAGCATGTCCTTGGCGGCCTGGATGGAGGGTGCAGGCTCGTTGCCCATGGATCGGGCGGTGAGTTCCTCGGGCAGGTGCTCGATACGGATTCGACCCTTCCGGCACAGGATAAAGGCTCGTTCGATGGTGTTTTCCAGTTCACGCACGTTGCCCGGCCAGTCGTGGGCCATTAGAAGGGAGAGGGCCTCGCCGCTGATGCCGGCAATGCCTTTGCGCTGCAGGCGGTTGAAACGGTCGACAAACTGATCCACGAGAAGCGGGATGTCCTCCTTGCGGCGGCGCAGGGGGGGCAGTTCCACCTGAAAGATATTCACGCGGTAATAGAGATCCTCGCGAAACCGGCCCTCCTTAACCGCTTCGGATAGGTTTCGATTGGTGGCAAAAATGAACCGGGCATTGGTGGTTTCCGATCCGGTGGCCCCCAACGGGTCGTAAGTGCGGTCCTGAAGGACCCGCAGCAGTCGAACCTGAAGGGCCGGGCTGATCTCACCGATCTCGTCAAGAAAAAGGGTACCGTTCTTCGCCATCTGGAACCGTCCGGGCTTGTCGGTCACGGCTCCGGTAAAGGCGCCCTTGCGGTACCCGAAAAGTTCGGACTCCAGAAGCGGATCCGGCAGGGCCCCGCAGTTGACGGCCACGAATGGTCCGCGGTTCCGGGGGCTCAGAGCGTGGACCGTGCGGGCCATGAGTTCCTTCCCGGTGCCGGTTTCCCCTAATATGAGCACCGTGCTGGGACTGGCGGCGGCAGCCGGGATGACCTCGAAGAGCTTTTCCATGGCCGGGCTCCTGCTAACGAGGTCTCCCAGAAGATAGCGACCTTCCAACTCCTGTCGAAGGCTTTCGATCTCACTCAGGTCCCGAAAGGTTTCTGCACCGCCGAGGACGTTACCGTTCGAATCCCGCAGAACGGCCGTGGACACACTGATGGGAATGCGTCGCCCCTTGGCGTCGATGATGTAGCCGGACTGTCCGATGACGGGTTTCCCCGTCCTGAGGGTCGTGCTGAGTGCGCACTCGGCCTCGCACATGCTGGATCGAAACACGTCCGAACAGTGTCTGCCGATTGCCTCGTTCCTTGGAATACCGGTTATTTCTTCCGCCGCCCTGTTGAAGGAGGTGATCCGCCAGTTGAGATCCACGGTAAACACGCCGTCAGAAATGCTCTCCAGGATGGATGCGGTAGGGGTGGGAAGCTCTGGCTTTTTAAGGATTGCGGTCATTGATCGGTGATGACTGTGGCAATGGGTGCCGGAAACGGGTTGCAGGTATTTTTCTCTCAGGCCAACGATGTCGAATCGGTCCTTATAAATAGCACGGCTTGGGGGATTGCGCCAGTTCCCATGACGTTTCCTTGACCTCGACGGGGCGTCACTCACTATAGTGGTTAGGTCGGCGTCCTGCAATCCTTCCGGGTCTGAGCAGAATTGCCGCTTTACCGGCGGTGCCTGTCGCACGAACCACGACGGGAAGCATTGAGCGAAATAACGGGGATTCTCAGGAGCGCCTTTGCGTAAGGAGGATCACCCATGACGGACCAGTCAGGCCAACCGCCTTATGGCTATGAGGCGCTGGAACCATAGATCGTTGCACGAACAACGGCGATCCATCATACCAGGCACCACCAAACCCTCGTCGACCAGCTGAACGCTTTCCTGGAGAACCATGAGGACCTCCGGTCCATAAGGGGCGAGGAGTTCGTTCGTCTTCTCGAAGCGGTGCCGGCGGCCGTTCGCAATCATGGCGACGGTGGCCTGGATATCATGACCAATACCAACCAAGACCGTCCCCTCCGTCAGGGGAAAGCACCTATTCCGGGACTGGACATGTGCTAGCGTGCCGACCACCTGAAAAATCAGAACCGCCGCCCCGATACCATCGAGGCGTCTTTCGAGGCGATCAACTGGGAGCCGGTGACCGTGGCGTTCAAGGCCGCCTCTTCCCGAGACAGGCGGGGCAAGGCGTCGCCGTCATCCTGCAATGGCCGAATGGGGTGGGTTCGGTCACTGCTCAACCTTTCGTCGGCTGATGCCGATATCCTGTGATGATACGTTTATTGGCGCTAATACGACATGAGCATTTGGTCAGCGATTCAAACTGGAGATCACCCGTGGCCGCCCATACCTCGACTGTAAATGCAACATTCAAATTTATCGTTCCGTCCGTGGATGCCAAAGGCAATCCAGTGTCTGATTCCAAGCGTAACCGATACATCAAAGCCATTGAAGGCCGCTCCACGGCCGTCAACGGAGGGTTTACCCGATACGAGAGCTGCAAGGGCGGCTATTGGTCGAACAGCAGCACCCTCGTCCTCGAGAACGTTGTGGTTATCGAAACGGTGGGTCAAAACCCCTTTTCAGAAAAAGAACTTGTTGGATTCACCAGGGAGTTGGACCAGGAGTGCCTTTTTGTCGAGGTGGCTGGCTGGTGCTGGTCGTTTCCGTCCGATACCGATCGCCGCCAGGAGGTCAGCCTCTGCCGAGAGGCCATCGAATCCAAGGAAATCGTCACCATCGCCCGCGAGGAGGTGACGAAAGGTGCCTACCGGTTTGTTCAAAAGCTGTTCGATGCGAAGTGGAATCCCATTTTTTTCAGCGTTCTCTCCGATACCGAAGTCCACCAAATGATTTGTGAAGGCGACCGGGTCATCAAAAAGGTGGTCAACGATACCACCCATTGACAGTGCAGGCCTGAAACCGCGGTCTCGGAGCGATCCGGCAAGGCGGCCACCGGCTGCAGGGTGCCTCACACCCCCCCCGCCTGTCTTCTGAAAACCGCCATAGTGTGTGCTCGCCGTACCCGGAATCCGACGGCGTCATTTGATCAGCCGACGAATCAAACGGTGGCGACAGTCAGTCACAATCCCAGGTCCTGATTGATTAAAATGACCGTAATCCGGCCTTCCGGAAAGGATTTTTCGGTAATGACCCAGGTGTTGCAAATCCGGTCCGGGCTTCTACAGTCCATGCACAGGGCGGTTTCCCGGCAGGGTGTTCGGAGCGTGTCGTGGCGAATGGCGTTGGCCGGGGCTGCGTGACTCTTGATTCGCTGAACCGCGCTCTCCAGATCGGGCACTATTTTGTTTCGCCCCACCAGGAGCACCACCTGCTTGGGCCCGAAGGTGATCCCGCCGACACGGTTGCCCACCATGTCCAGGTTGACCAATTGCCCCTCTTCTGTCACTGCATTCGATCCGGAAAAAAACAAATCCACCAGCAGGGCCTGTCGTCGCCGCTCCATAAGGGTTTCGCTGCCGATCCCATACTCGAAGGTCCGGATGAGCGCGATGTCCGGCCGATCCGCAAGCATTTCCAGAATACCGGTGGCCTCGAGAGTCATCGAGTCTCCCCATGAAGCGGTTCTCACCCCCCATTTGGGTAGCAGGGTTTCCTCAACAATGGCTCGGGCCCGGGACGGAGTTTCCGCAACGAAGGCCCGGAATCGGTTGTTTTCCAGTGCCGTTTTGCAGGCCTCGAGCCTGATGGTCCAGAAGCGTTCGATC
>JASFIA010000375.1:0-3791 GCA_050122915.1 Desulfobacterales bacterium
GGAGGCGGAAACGGCCAGATGATCCAGCCCTTTCAGATTTTGTTGGATCATTCGCGTGCATGAGGCGCCGGGGCCGGTCTCTATGAAGATCCGGATACCGTCCCGGTGGGCCCGACGGATCACCGATGAAAAATCAAATCCCCTCAACCCCTGTTGGAGGATGGCATCGGCTAGGGTGTTGCTGTCGGGAATCAGCGGGGCGGCTGAGGCGCAGCCGTAGTAGGTCATTCCGGTGTCCGGATCGGCCGGCAGCAAATGCAGGCGCCGATATGCCTCGGCCGACGGCTGCATGGCGTCGCAGTGAACCGAGACCACACCGGAAAGCTCGAACGCTTCGGCACCCAGCCGCCGGACCGCCGATGCCACCTGCCGCCGGTCTCCCCCGATCACCGACTCCTGGGGGGTGTTCACCACAAGAAGACGAAGGCGAGGATAGTCGCGCAGCAGCTCGCGCACGGCCCCCGAAGGGCGGTTCACCGTCGCGGCCGACCACTGAAACGCCTCATTCCTGGGGATGCGCCACGCCTGTCGCAGGGATCGACAAGGGCCGTAGAGGTCTTCCGTAAATAGCCGGGTTTTCCGGACGCGCTTCAAAAGTTCGTCAGGGTCCGTCCAGAGACCGGTGGCGAGAAATGCAGTCGATTCACCGAGGCTGTATCCGATGGCGGCATGGGCAGAGAGGCCAATCTCTGCAAGCAGGCGGGTGACCATCCACCCATACATGACCTGCATGCAAATCAGGTCTCGGGGGTCCAATGCATCAGACCCTTCATCCCTGCCCGCATCGCCCCGGGGTCGGCCGGTCTTCGACCACAATGAGGCCGTGGACCCGAAGCGGTCTCTTAATCGAGGGGCATCGTTATCCATGCCTTCGAGAACGCCCGGCCAACAGAGACCGATGCGACGTCCCATTGACGGGTGGGGGTTTCCGGAGCCCGGGTAGACGAGGGCTGTCCTTGTCTCTGGGCCAAGGGGGGCGGGCGTATAGAAGACGCCGTCACCTGCGGTGAACCGTGAGACCGCACCGGCTTCGATGGATTGCCGTGCCAGGGATATCCATGAATCGGCAGTGTCGTAGCTGGACAAGGCCACTGCCACTGCCAGGGGGGCGTCATACCGGCGGCCCGTCTCAGCCAGCCAAGACGCAGCCGAATCCCTGAAAGCGCACCGGCGGCTATCGAGGTGACCCTGGAGACGCGAAAGCCCCTTTAGCAGCGACGTCGGTGACTCTCCTTCCACAAGATAAATTCCCATGGACGGCCCCAGCGAGCCCTCCTGGACCAGAATGGGGGAGGAGGGACGATCCGGGCCCCCATCGGATTCTTCCAATATGACGGCCATGGCATTGCCGTCCGAGGTCAGACTCGATACGAGGGAGCGGCGAGGGCCGTCTTCGCGGTTTCGGAGCCAGTAGTGGGCCCGCCGGGGAAATACGAACCGTTTTGTATCCCATTGGCCGGCGGCGGAGGGATCACCCGTCGCCCATTCAGGGATGCGACGGCGTTCCAGACAGAGCGCGGATTTGACCAGGCCCATTAGACCCGCGCAGGCGCCCGTATACCCAACGGAGGGGAGGACAGAGCTTACCGCCCGTGAAACGCCCGAAGAGGAAAAAACGTCGTGAAGGGCTTTCCTCTCGCCGTCTTCTTGCCACGGGTGCCCGCTGCCATCGGTCTCTATGAGGTCGATGGTTCTGGAACTGAGATCGGCCTCTCCGAGAGCCCTGCGAAAGGCTTGGGCACAGCAAGAGGGATCGGCCGCGGCGCCGCCCGAGGCCGATCCGATGCCCCGGATCACGGCATAGACCCGGTTCCCGTCTCTTCGAGCGTCGGTCAAGCGCTTCAGGATGACAGCAACGGCCCCTTCTCCGGGGAAAGATTCGGGACCTTGTCCGGTCTGTGTTGGTAGCTTAAGGGCTGCCTTTTCCGGTTTCGAGCAGGCCCTGAGGGCCAGTTGGCCGACGTCGCCCGGCAGATCAACGGCTCCGGCGAGAACGAGGTCGGATTCCATCAGCCGAAGACTTCGGACCCCGATCTCAAGGGCCCGCAGGCCGGAGATTTCCTCCTCCGAAACGACGAAACTGGGGGCGCCGAACCGAAAGGCTTTGGCGATGCGGCTGGCGATGAGGCTTCCTAAGGCCCCTAACGTTCGGACATGGGTGAGTGGCGGGGACATGGCGTCGGCGAGGTTCGCTTTCCAGGTCCCTGCGTCGTCGCCGTCGGTGTGGAGACCGAAGCGCTTCCGCCACTGACCGATCCTTCGGTCAAGGCTCCACCGCAGCTGGAATTGGGCCTCTTCGAAATCGAAGCCAATGCCAATGATGCCCCCCATCCGGGGGTGATTCCTGTTGGTGGGAATTCCGGCATCCACCATGGCATCTGCGGCCGTGAGCAGCATCAACAAGTGCTGGGGAAGTATATCCTCGATTTCCTTCGGCGGGATCGGAAAGCGGTTGAGTGGCACCTCCACGGCTGTCAGGTAATGGCCCTCCGGGGCCGGCCTCCCGAGCCGCCGCTCCAATTCGTGATTCAATCCTCTCCATCGATTTTCGGAGGCCGGGTAGGGGGCGGCGCAACCGGTGAACAAAGCGTTTTCCATGTCGGCGAGGGTTGACCAACGGCCGAATGCGGCCGACATGCCCACGATGGCCACCGGTTCTTCGGGAGGCGCTGTCATGGATGCAGGCGGTCGTCGGCTGGTCGGTGTCCATTCCTCGATCAGCAAATGGGCGTTGATGCCCCCGAAGCCGAAAGCGCTTACAGCGGCCCGCCGGGGGGTGTCCTCTTCGCGGCGGCGCCAGGGCCCGGCATGGGTTTGAACACGAAACGGCCCATTTTCAAGCGGGCTTCCCGGGCTTGGGCGTTCGAAATGAAGCGATGGAGGGATGGTGTGGCGTCCCATGCCGAGAAGCACTTTAATCAACCCGGCGATGCCCGCGGCTGTCAGCAAATGTCCGGTGACGGATTTGACTGACCCAATGGGGCACTGGCCCCGTTTCCACGACACCCCTTCCCAAAGGGAGGAGAGGCTTTTCAGTTCAACGGCATCTCCCACCGGCGTGCCCGCACCGTGACACTCGATATAGTCCACCCAGTCCGGCTTCCATCCGGCAGCCTCGTAGGCCGCCTTCATGGAACGAACCTGGCCCTCCTCCTCCGGTGCCAGAAGACTGCCCTGCATGTCATTGGACATGCCGATTCCGCGAATGACACCCATGACCGCGTCACCGCACCGCAGTGCATCATCCAGGCGTTTTAACAAAACGAGTCCGGCGCCTTCACCGACCACCAGGCCGTCGGCACGATGATCGAATGGGGCACACCGGCCTGAGGGTGAAAGGGCCTTCAACTGGGTGAAACCCACCTGGGTGTATAGACAGTCCGGCCTGGAGACGCCTCCGGCGATCATGGCATCCGCCCGGCCCGACATCAGGGCGTCGCAGGCAAGTTTGACGGCGTAAAGGGAGGAGGCGCAGGCCGCATCGAGGGTATAGGCGCCTCCACCGAGGCCGAATGCAGCAGCCAGGAGTGCGGCCGGCAGTGCCGTTACCCGTGCCGCCATGGCATCGGCCGGTGCTGGCGGGGATGTTTCGGGATGACTTCCGTCGGGGAACAACCGACGCTCCATGGCGCTGAAGACAATGTCTCGGATAAAGCTAGATGCCCCATCTGTGGGCAGTGCGATGGCGGCCAGAACGACGCCTGTTCTCGCGCGCTCCCTCGAGGAGACCGTTCCCCCGCCCATGACGTCTCTGCCGCAGTGGAGCACCAGGCGATAGAGTGGGTCCAGGG
>JASFIA010000376.1:0-3789 GCA_050122915.1 Desulfobacterales bacterium
CAGCGCACTGGAATGCCTGTTGGCATGGGAAGGCTGCGATGCCGTCATTCACCTGGGCATCCTGGGCCGGCGGCACTTCGTCACACGACTGGCGGACACTGCGGAGACGGCGGATCCAGGCGGATCGTGCGAATCCTGCGCCCTGGCCCGTCAGGCACTGGCCGACTTCGAAGCCCACTACATCAAAGAAATCGCCCGCCTCATGGCCCATTACCAGAAGCCGGTCGTCGGGGTGAGGCTCCTCACCGCTTCAAGCGACCGCACCGTCTATCCCCTCGACGACGGTCCATACGCGGCAGTTTTCTACGAAACCCCGGAACGGGCCGTTCGCGCCATCGCAGGGATGGCCGACTACCATCGATTTCTCCGTCTACCCGAGAAATAAAAGGACTATAACAGGCCCTTGTGGAGTCCACCGGTTTTTGGTAAATGGTAGGGCGTATTCAGCGCCATGGGCGTGAAACCATCACCAACAGAAATGCCCGTCCCGATGTGGAACCACTCGATATGAAATCTCCGATGCCGGCCGTTCATTTGAAGCCTAACCGTTGCCGCTTCGACTTCGAAGCGGGCTATCTCATTCAGAGCCCCTGCCGGGTTTGTGAAGAAAGAGGCGGCTTCCCCGGCTGCATCGACACCTGCGGCGCGCTGAGCGACATCCAGTCGCTTCTTGTCGACACCGTATCATGCGCCCGATCCCGGTAGTCATGGGAACCGATTCCCCGCCCCCCCGCGCTCTGTCTTTTTTCGCTTAGCACCTCCCCTCTCCCCGTCCGACATCCGCCCCGGCTGCCTGGCCTGGCAACCCTCCTCGATGCGCACGGATTGGGATCAATCCGGAAACCGATATAAACTGGCACCCCAGGTCAAACCGGACCCCAGGCCCAGGAAACAGACAGTGCTGCCCCGTCCGACCAGCCCCGCTTCGATGGCCTCGTCCAGGGCTAAGGGGATGGTGGCGGCTGTGGTGTTTCCGTAGCGCTGGATATTGTTGAAGACCCTTCCCTCCGGCAGACCCATGGCTTTCTGGAACATCTGATTGATTCGCAGGTTCGCCTGGTGAGGAATGAAAAGATCCACCTCTCCGGCCGTCATCCCCGCTTTGTCGAGAACCTCCTGCGTGACCAGCGGAAGCCGCCGGACCGCCTCCTTGAATATCGTCCGCCCGTCCATGAACGGAAAATGGCGCCGCTCCCGGAGCATGGCCTCGGATATCCGCGGCCATTCCCGCGATGCCGGGGCTTCGGTCATGAGGCTGTCGGCGAGGGAGCCGTCAGCGTGGAGGCAGTGGGCCAGGACCCCGACTGTGTCCTCGCTCTCCGCGGCTGCAATGCAGACGGCGGCGGCTCCGTCCCCAAATATGACGGAGACATCCCGGCCTTCACTTGAAATATCCAGTCCAGTGCTGTGCACTTCGGCGCAGACCAGGAGGATCCGATCGGCCATGGCGCTTTTCAGGTAAGCATCGGCCGTCGAGAGGCCGTAGAGGAACCCGGTGCACTGCTGACGGATATCCAGAGCCGGTGTGGACGTCAGGCCCAGTTTATGCTGCAACAGACACCCAGGCCCAGGAAAGGTAATGTCCGGACTCAAGGTGGCAAAAATGATCAGATCGATGTCTTTGGGGGACCACCCTGCCCGCTCCAGAGCGATGCGACCGGCTTCAAATCCCAAATCGGAGGCCCCGGTGCGCTCCCCCTCATTGACCCAGTGCCGCTGTTCAATGCCCGTTCGCTGGCGAATCCACTCGTCCGATGTGTCCATCCAACTAGCCAGGTCCTCGTTGGTCACAACCCTGGGCGGCACGTAGCGTCCGGTTGCCGAAATGATGGTTCGTCTCATGGGATGGTTCCTTTCCTGGGGACTCGATGGTGATGGAACAGGGATCGGCGCGATGTCAGACGCCGTCCGAATCTGGCCAAAGCAGGTCCTTCAGGCCCGAGGACCGGCGGCATCGGCGCTCGACGGTCCGTCGGATCTGGGAGTCGCTGCCCCATAGGCCGACCCTGGATTTTGCCCGAGTGATGGCGGTGTAGAGCAGTGCGCGGTTCAACACAGGCGAATCATCCTCGGGAAGCACGATGAAAACCTCGTCGTATTCCGACCCCTGACTCTGGTGGACCGTCATGGCAAATGCGGTTTGGTGATCCGGGAGTCTTGCCGGATGAAAGGACCTCGGAAAGGAATCGTTACCGGGAAACCAGACCCTCAGCCCGTCGCTCCCGGTGGACGACCCCTCGAGCGCAATGCCGCAGTCCCCGTTGAACAGTCGGGTCGGATAGTGGTTTCGTGTTACCAGCACCGGCCGTCCCGGATACCACCCCTCCACCGCCGACAGGTGATGATATCGCTTAAACCGATTTTCCGCCATCAGGTTCACCGCTTCAACCCCGAATGGCCCCTTTCTCAGGGGACAGAGCAGGCGAAACCGATCGGCGGCGGCAAGAGCGTCGGCCGGCGTTTCGGCGTCGGTCAGCAGACGGTGGAAGCGGGCGATCCGGTTCCCGATGACCGCCATCAGTTCCTCCCCACCGGGCGGCCACCATCGAACGCCTCCGTCGCCGCTCTCCAGAAGCGCCATCACACCGTCGGCATCGCCCT
The DNA here is from genome assembly GCA_050122915.1 of Desulfobacterales bacterium. Lineage (GTDB taxonomy): Bacteria > Desulfobacterota > Desulfobacteria > Desulfobacterales > UBA5852 > CALNZV01. Next base: position 2,602 of record JASFIA010000376.1, read on the forward strand.
CCGCGACCCGGCGGCTGAGTTTTCCGATCCCCACGGCTTCACCGAAACGATAGTTTTTTCGAAGCCGGGTGACCGCATCCACCAGGGGCCAGTTGCTGGAATCGGCAGCACTCTCGCCGTCCAGGGCGTCTCCGGAAACCTGCCGATACCGATCCCTGAAGGCTTCTGAATACATCGAACCGCAGCCGTCGGGGCACAGATCGGCAAAAACAGACCCTGCCTCAACGGATCCCAGTTGATCCCGGTCCCCCAGGATCACAAGGCGGGCATCGTCAGGTACGGCGGCAACCAGACGATTCATAAGGGAAAGATCCACCATGGACGCCTCGTCGACGACCAAGATGTCAACCGGCAACCGGCGTGAATTTCCGGCCTCCCCAGCACCGCGGCCGAGAGCGGTCAGCAGGCGGTGGATGGTAAAGGCCTCCGTAGGCAGGGCGAGCCGTGCCGGAGACGTATCGGGCAGCGCGTCGCGCGCCTGCTGGATCGCGGCTCCGAGGCGGGCAGCCGCTTTTCCGGTGGGTGCAGTCAACAGCGTCCGTGGAAGGGAGGGGCGAAACCATTCGGCCAACAAGGTCAGAATGCGCGCCACCACGGTCGTTTTTCCGGTTCCCGGGCCTCCTGAGATGATGGTCAGGCGATTGAGGACGGCAGAGACGGCGGCCACCCGTTGCCAGTCGGTGCCGCCCCCGCCGCAGGGAGTGAAATGACGGTCGAGAAGGACTTTCAACCCATTCCGGTCGATGCCGAAACCCGTCGCCCCGCAACGCCGACGGAGCTGATCGGCAAGCTGCCGTTCGAAAGTAAAATATCGGTGCAGGTAGAGCCGATGCTTCTGGTCCAGGATGAGAGGCGAGTGACTGCCCGGCGCACCGACAGTCGTCGAGGCTTTCAGGGAAGCCGTCCACCGGTCCAAGGACGGGAGCTCAATCAGGGTTCCATCCCCTGGGTCCTCCAGCGTCGCGCCGGCCACTGCGGTCAGGTCGAGACAAACGTCCCCGTTTTCAACAGCGCGAAACAGCAGCCCGACGGCCAGAAAGAGCCGTTGGTCGGCAGCAGGGTCGCGTCGGTTGACGAACGCCATGAAATGCCTGCCGATCTCCGGAAAGCAATCGTATGGCAGTCGTCCAACGCCGGCCGTTCTATCCATGGGTGGACCGTCCCGCCATCTGAGCGGCGTCGGCCATC
>JASFIA010000377.1:0-3784 GCA_050122915.1 Desulfobacterales bacterium
CCTGGTAGGGATTCCCCTGATCGGTTTGCTGATCGAGACGCTTGGGTGGCGATCGGCCTTCTGGCTTCTGGGAGTGCTCGGGGTGGCGGGCGCCCTGGCGCTGGCCATGGTCCCCGCATCGACTCCGGGACGCCGCCCTCCTTCCGCCCACATCCCAGGCGTCGGGCGCGCCTGGAGCCAGTTGCTCCGCAACCGCCATGCCGTCACCCTGATGGTCTTCGCCTTTATGCTAAGCGCCGGCAACGACGTCCTTTTCGTGAGTTTCGGGGTGTGGTTCGAGGACGCTTTTCAACTCCGGATAGCGGCTTTGGGAATGGGCGCCGCCTTGATCGGTGTTGCCGAACTGGGTGGTGAATGTCTCACGGCTCTGCTCGGGGACCGGCTGAGAAAGAAATCGGCCATCATCGGAGGCCTCATCGTGGCCGCCACGGCCTGCGCCTTACTTCCACTGGCGGGAACCTCCCTTCCCATGGCCCTTGCCGCCCTGTTCGCGGTGTTTTTGTCCACGGAGTTCGCGATTGTCATCTCCTTGTCCCTGACCTCGGAGATCATTCCAGGCTCTCGGGCCACAATGATGTCCGCCTACTTCGCTGCCGCCGGCATGGGGCGGGTGGCCGGGGCGATTCTGGGCGGCCTTGTCTGGGAATTCGGAGGCATCACCCTGACGGCGGGTATCTCTGCCGCTCTCAGCCTGGCGGCCTGTGCAGGGCTGCACGTGGGTTTGACCGGAGATCGACGGTGGTAAGATCTCTATCGCTGGTATCTTCAAGGACTTGCAAACCATCTGCTTCGGATCTATGATAGCAGTTAACAGCCGGTATACACATCAGATCGTCGGATCGGCTTCATCTCAACGCCGATGCAAGGGAGGAGCGATGAAAGGGGCAAGAGCGATAGGATTAGGTCTGCTACTGATTGGCACGGTAACGTCACTCGTCTCCTGCGCGTCGTCGGGAGCGACCAGACAAGAGAAGGACATCGGCATGTCCTCAACCGAAAAAGCGGCATTGCCCGCGGACCCGTTTTCCGGCATCCAGCTGCCGGCCCCCAAGACAGCGGAAGCCAGGGATTACTTAGGCATCGGCGACGCAGATCCTTTCTCGCTAGGGGACATCGACACCCAGATCCTCATCATCGAGGTCTTTTCCATGTACTGCCCCCACTGCCAGCGGGAAGCCCCCAACGTCAATCGTCTCTTTGATCAGATTGTCGATCGGTCCGATCTCAAGGAAAAAATTAAAATGATCGGCATTGGCGTCGGTAACAATGACTACGAGATAGACATTTTCAGAAAGACCTATGATATCGCATTTCCACTCTTTGCGGACCCTTCCATGGAGATATCCAAGACCCTGAAGGCCGAGCGGACGCCGACCTTCATCGCCATCGCCTACGACGAAGCTCCCATGCTGAAACAGGTGTACTTTCAGGTCGGCAACATGGCAGATGGGGACCTATTCTTGAAAGAAATCATCGAACGCTCAGGGCTGCCGATCGCCTCCGGCCAATGATATCCAGTGGTGCGGTTTGACCTTATTGAAACCCCGCCCCGGCAATGGCATCCGTCAAAATAGGCGTCGACGGTAGTGACGAAACCACACAGGGAAAGACGGGATGAGCAATACTCATTCAGAATCAGCGATGGTGCTCAACCCGATCACTCTGTCGTTTTCCGGGTCCTGTGTTGACCTCGAACCAGATTTTCTCAGGCACTATTACGCCAAGTCTTTGACCCAGATGCGATTTTCTCTGATGCTGGGCATCTGCATCTATGCCCTGTTCGGAATTCTGGACGCGGTTCTCGCCCCGACTCACAAATTCCAATTTTGGCTGATTCGCACCTCGGTCATCGCCCCGATGATGATCACGGTCGTCATGTCTCACCGCCATCGGCACTTTCAACCCCTGATGCAGCCGTGCCTCGCCGCCCTGATTCTCATCTGCGGGATGGGCATCATCATCATGATCGTCACCGCCCCACAGCCGGTTACCGACGTCTACTACGCCGGGCTGATCCTGGTCATCTTTATCGGATACACCTTCGTCAAGGCCCGATTTATATGGGCTCTCGCCGGTTGTTGGATCCTGGTCCTCCTCTACCAAATTGCCGCTATCGGATTCACCCACACACCGCTGCCGGTATTGATCAACAACAACTTCTTCTTTGTGGGCGCCAACGTCATCGGCATGTTCGCCGCTTACTCGATCGAAAAGATGGAGCGACGGGATTTTTTTCTGGCATCGCTGCTTCAGGAGGAAAAGGACAATGTCCAGAGAATGAATGCCGAACTGGAAGAACGGGTGCAGGAGAGAACCGAAGAAATCGCCCGGGCCAATCGTGAGTTGGTTCGGGAAATCGAAGAACGGAAAAAGACGGAAAGAGAACTGCGCCTCATCCGCTCTGCCATCGAGCAGGCCAGCGAATCGGTGGTCATCACCGATGCCGACGCCAGGATTCAGTATGTGAATCCTGCCTTCGAGCGCATCAGCGGCTACCGGCGGGACGAGGTCAACGGGCTGGTGGCCAATCAGCTTCTCAGCAATCAGCATGATGCTGCTTACATATCCGATATCAAACAAAAAATGAGTGTTGGAGAGCACTGGGCGGGACGCCTGGTCGACCGAAACAAACGGGGCCACCTCTTTGAGGTGGAGGCCACCATCGCCTCCATCCGGGACGACACCGGCCGCATCACTCATCATGTGTCGGTGCAGAGGGACATGACCCAGGAGAGCGAATTAAAGCGACAGCTGCGGCAGGCCCAGAAAATGGAAGCCATCGGGTCGCTGGCAGGTGGCATCGCCCATGATTTCAACAACATTCTCGTTCCTATTATCGGACACGCGGAAATCGGCCTTTTGGAAGCTCCCGATCAGAGCCAGTTGCAGAAAAGCCTTAAAGAAATCATCAGAGCCGCATCCAGGGCAAAAGACCTCGTCAGCCAGATTCTGGCCTTCAGCCGGCAGAGCGAAATTGAATTCAGGCCCACCCAGATCCATATAGTGGCCAGGGAGGCGATTCGCCTGCTGCGGGCCTCCATCCCTCCCAGCGTGGACATCGTCAGCAACATATCCAAGACCTGCGGACCGGTGATGGGCGATCCAAGCCAGATTCACCAAGTGATCATGAATCTGGCGACCAACGCCTACCACGCCATGGCCGACGGCGGCGGTACCATGACAATAGACCTCGAGGAAGTGACTTTCGGCGACACCCCCCCGGAAGATGGCCACGGGATGCCCCAGGGCACCTATGCGTGCTTATCGGTAGAGGACACCGGCTGCGGCGTGGACAAAACCATGATCGACAAGATTTTCGATCCCTACTTCACCACCAAGCCTCAAGGTGAGGGCACCGGATTGGGGCTGTCGGTGGTCCACGGCATCGTGACCAGACACACAGGGCGGGTTTTTATCAACAGCACCCTGGGACGGGGCAGTCGTTTCTCGGTTTATCTGCCCTGTATCGATCAGCCCGGCCGGACCGCCGCATCGGATGCCCCCCCCGGGATCACGGGAGGAAGCGAAAGCATTCTCGTCGTCGACGATGAAGAAGCCAATTTAGGCATGTTCAAGAAAATGCTCAACCGATTGGGCTACGCGGTGAGCGTCGCCCGCAGCGCAACTGAAGCCCTGAGCCAGATCGAAAAGTCAGCGATAGGATTCGACATGGTGATTACCGACTATGCCATGCCGCAGATGAATGGCATCGAACTGGCGGAAACCATCAAGAGGAATAATTCCCAGATACCGGTTCTCCTGTGCACCGGGGTCAGTGAAGCGC
>JASFIA010000378.1:0-3778 GCA_050122915.1 Desulfobacterales bacterium
CCGTGGCATTGGTCAGCAGCAGCCCCAGGTATCCGCCCAGGGCGAAAAGGCCGGCATGGGCCACGTGAAGAATCCTTAACAGGCCGTACACGAGGGTGAGCCCCACGGCAATGGCCGCGTACATGCACCCGTAGATGAGGCCCTGGATCAGTAGTTCCGCATAGAGCATGGCGACCTGTTTCCTGTGAGGATGGGCGGCGGGTGCGCAAGGAACTCGGGTTGCATCCGACCGGCAGCGGACGCGATGCCGCCCGGCCGCCGGCGGGGGTGACGATTCCCTGTCGCCGGCGGACTACGGTTGGAGAGGGTTATTTATCCGGAGGTGCCAGCAGGTCCGGATCGTCGATGACGGCGTAGTGGTGCCAGTTACCGTCTTTGACCACCTGAACCTGAACGGCTTTCATGACCTCGCCCAGGGCGTTGAATCGGATGGTGCCGGTGGACACCTCCAAATCGGTTTCCCGGATGGCGGTCAGCAGTGCCTCGGGATCGGTGCTGCCGGCCCGCCGGATGGCATCCGCGGCAACCATCACGGCCGTGTGGCCGCTCGCCGCCACCATGTCGGCTTTGAATCCGGCCTGGGCTTCGAAGGCCCGGATGAAGTCGGCGGTGACCGGCACCTTGGAATCCCTGTCGAGACTGGTGGTGATGATCACACCTTCCGACGCCTCGCCAGCGATCTCGATAAATTTTTGGCTGTCGTAGCCTTCCTGACCGATGATGGGGCAAGCGACGCCTGCCGCGCGAAGCTGGCTGACCAATGGGCCGGCGGTGAAGTAGTACCCGGAGGCGTATATGGCTTCCGGGTCGTCGGACTTGACCTTGGCGACAATGGCGCCGAACTGGCGATCCTTGATGGAGTACTGATACTCGGCGGCGACGGTGATGCCGTAGGTTGAGGCGATGGATCTAAAGCCGGCGGCCAGGGACTGGCCGAAGTCGTTTTGCAGGGTGATCATCACAACTTTTTTCTTGCCCAACATCTCTCCGATCAGCTTGGCGCCGGCCTTGCCCTGGATTTCTCCAAGAAAACTGGTTCGGAAGACATGGTCACCGGCACGGGTGATGTCCGGGTGAATGGCGTAGGCACTGATGTAGGGGATTTTGGCATCCTGGAAGACCCCGGCCGCCGACCGGGTGGCCCCCGAGTAGGATCCCGAGATTCCGACCACCACCTTGTCCCTGCCGATCAGCTTGTTGGCGATGGGAATGGCCTGGGCGGGTTTGGCCTGATCGTCGTAGACCACCAGCTCCAGCTGTTTCCCAAGTACTCCGCCGGCGGCATTGACCTGATCGACGGCGAGTTTGGCACCTTCGGTGGAGGACTTGCCGTCACTGGCGGCAAAACCTGTTAGGGGGGCGTTGAAACCGATTTTGATGGTGTCCGCTGCCACTATGGCGCCGGGCATGGTGGCCGCCAGGATCAGGGCCAGCAGGATGGTTGTGGTCTGTTTGATCATGGGTGTTCCTCCTTTGGGTGGGGTGACCCCCATCGGTGAATGGGTGCAGACAAAAATGCCGTCCATCGGGCACCTGAGGTCCGGCGGCTTCAGGGGAGACCGCCGACGATCTCTCCGTTCTTGACCAGGATGCGGCAGGGGGACCCTCCGATGCCATAGGCTAGCTCGGCGGGCTGGGCGATGTCCCATACCGCGAAATCGGCCTTCTTGCCCGGTTCCAGACTGCCCAGGCGATCCGCCGCGCCCAGGGCGCGGGCGGCGTTGACGGTCATGCCGGCCAGGGCCTCGGCAGGGGTCATGGCAAAGAAGACGCAGGCCATGTTCATCATCAGCAGGGGGGACGTGCAGGGGCTGGTGCCCGGGTTGCAGTCCGTGGACACGGCCAGGGGAACGCCGGCCCCGCGCAGGGCGCTTACCGGGGGCTTCCTGGTCTCCTTCAAGTAGTAGAAGGCGCCGGGAAGAATGACCCCGACGGTGCCGTGTTCGGCCATGGCGGCAATGCCGTCGGCGTCGATATACTCCAGATGGTCGGCGCTCAGGGCGCCGCAGGCGGCCGCCAGTGCGGCACCCATCTGGTTGCTGAGCTGTTCGGCATGGAGTTTTACCGGAAGCCCCAAGCGGGCGGCCGCTGAAAACACTCGCTTGGTTTGAGGGACCGAAAATGCGATCCTTTCGCAAAAGGCGTCCACCGCCGCCTCCGGGTGTTCCGCCGCCACCGCCGGCAGCATCTCCTCCACCACCAGATCGATGTAGGTGTCGGCGCGTCCGATGTACTCCGGGGGCAGTGCATGGGCGCCCAGGAATGTCGGGAACACGGTCACGGGGAGTTGGCGCCCCAGCTCCCGCGCGACCCGCAGCATCTTCAGTTCCGATGCGGTGTCGAGACCATAGCCGGACTTGATTTCGACCGTGGTCACCCCTTCTGCCTGCAGGGCTGAAAGCCGCCGGGCGCTTTGATCGAACAGGACGTCTTCGCCGGCGTCCCGCACCGCCTTGACCGTGCTCAAAATACCCCCGCCGGCGCGGGCGATGTCTTCGTAGGTGGCCCCGTTGAGGCGCATCTCGAATTCGAAAGCCCGGCTGCCGGCGTAGACCAGATGGGTATGACAGTCGATGAGTCCGGGAGTCACCCAGGCGCCCCCGAGGCGGTGCACCCGACCGGCGCGACCCACGACATCGGGGGGGAGATCGGTGCCGGATCCGATCCAAGAGATGCGGCCGTTCGTGACGGCGAGGGCGGCGTTTTTAACAATCCCGTAAGGGTCGGGTCCGGCCATGGTGGCCAGGTGGCAGTCCGTCCAAAGGGCGTCGATGGGTTGGTGTGCGGCTGGTTCTGTCATGTCACGGGTCTTTTTTCGGGTACGGGTTTGCTGCGCTGCCGCCGGTTTCTTCACGCACCGTCGGTCAACGCGAGATGCGGCAGAAAAGGCTTGACTGGTCAACCGCATGGATGTCGGCAACAACGCCTGCGGCGGCGGCAAGGGCGGCAAAATCTCCCTTGCTGAAGGTCGCGGCCCGGAAGCCGTCCCTGCAGGCAATGACGCCGTTCCCGGTTTCTGCCTCATCGATTGGGCCCAGAAGCCCTTCCATGGCCTGTCGTCGGAACCACTCCAGCCGATGGGGCCAGAATTCGGCGGTGTAGCTGGAAAGGATCACCCTGCCGCCCTTTCGCGCCACCCGCAGGCATTCTTCGAGGAGCTTCAGGGGAGGCACCCTACAGGCGCTGACAAAGTTTTGAATGCCCGCGACCAGATCGAAGGTCTCGCCGGGAAATCCAAGGGTTGCGGCGTCCATGACCGCCAAGTGGAGGTGGGGGTGGTCGGCCTTTGCCAGTGCAATGCTTGCCACAGCCGTGTCGATGCCCCATCCGCCCCCTGCAATTCGGGACAGAGGGCCAAGGACGCGGCCGAACCCGCAGCCCACCTCCAATATCCGCTCTCCCGGTCGAATCTCCTCGGCCAAGTGGTCGATTTCGGCGCTCAGATATTGACGCACCCTCGGCGAGGCGATTTCATAGGCCCGACGAAGCCTGCGAGCGTTGAGTTTTTGGGAATAATAGTCATCCCCCATGGCACCGGTTATCGATCCTCCAGTATATCGAGAACCTCCCTGCATTTCTTTCCTGCCCGGGCCGCCATGGCATCGGCTTCGGCGAGGATGTCTTGCCTGAAGGCATCGTCCTTGACTCCGGTCATGTTGATCAAAATGTTCTGGTATGCCCCCCAGATGCCGGTCTCGAGAGCCCTGGCCCCCACCTGAATATCGGATTTGGAGGAGATGTTTCCGTGGCGGGCCACCTCGCAGAGGGTAGCCCACAC
>JASFIA010000379.1:0-3778 GCA_050122915.1 Desulfobacterales bacterium
CCAGAGACGACAGCGTCCCGGAGATGCGAACATCCCCCGTGTCCTCGTTGAATTGGAAGGGAACGCCCCTGGCAAAGGAGTGGGGGAGGCGACCGGTGTAGAATTGGTTCAAAAAATGCCGGTGACCCGCCGGGTCGATGCCGATATTCCGCGCGTCATGGTCGTCGAATGTCCACCCGATATCGTCATGGCATCGGATGTAGTTAACCCAAGAGCAGCCCGCCGGTATCCGATGGCGCCCCCTCAATGAATGCTCGAGCAGTCTGACCTCCCCCGTGGCAAGGGCCTCCCACAGCAGGGCCATCAGCAGCGGGTTGTATGACAGCTGGCACTCGTCGGGATGAACGTATCTGATCACCTCATCCGGGTGAACGATGGCTTCGGATTTAAACAGAAGACACGGTGCGACGACCCTTGCCATTGCGTTGAACGCCTGAATGATTCCATGGGCTTCAGGCTGATTCTCGCAGTTTGTGCCGAGCCGCTTCCATATGAAGGCCACGGCATCCAATCGCAGCACTTCCACCCCTTGATTGGCCAAAAAAAGCATTTCCTCGGCCATGGCCCGGAACACTTCCGGATTTGCGTAATTCAGATCCCACTGGTAGCTGTTGAATGTGGTCCACACCCACCGGTTTATCTCTTCACACCAGGTAAAACATCCTCTCCGGATCGTCGGAAAGATATCTCTCGTGTGGGCTTCGAACTGATCCGGTATGCCGCGGTCCGGATACGTGCAATAGTAGGCCATGAAATCCGGATTTCCGGTTTTGGCTGCTCGGGCCCACCGATGATCATCGGAGGTGTGGTTGAAGACGAAATCCAATACCAGGCTGATTCCCTCCTCGCGAAGGGCGGCCGCCAATCGCGATAGCTCCTCCATCGTGCCGATGTCGGGGTTGACCGACCGGTAGTCGCTGACGGCATATCCGCCGTCGTTGTCTCCTCGCGGAACCACAAACAGCGGCATCAGGTGGAGATAGGTCAGGCCCAGTTTCTTGAAGTAGGGGATGTGGTCGCCAAGTTTGGCCAGATTGTCGCTGAACAGGTCGACGTACAAGACACCCCCCACCACGTCCTCCGACAGAAACCAGTGGGGATCGGCCTCCCGTTCTCGATCCAGGGCTCTGAGCGCTATAGGCCTCTCCGCCCAGCAGCCCGTCATCGTATGCACCACCTGGTCGAGAGTGTAGAAAAAATCATACTGCCATCCGTATAGCGAATGCAACAGCGTGAAGAGACGCCCCCATTCCCGGTTCAATCGGTCCTTGAATCGGTCGAATCCATCCGGATCCGCGGTGATGTCGGCCGCAAATGTTTGCTCAATGTCCGGTAAAATGCGGTGTAAGGATTTCCTGGCCTGCTCTGGTATCCAATCATTGTCAATCATCATCTGTCGGTCCTGTGATCGTTTGGTGGGTCACTCACCCAATGGACGCCGAAACGATTGGGCGGCATGGTATCGAGTATAAGTAAACAGTATACCATAGCCGGCCTCAGCAGGTAAAAGGCCTGCCGGCCATTCGGATTCATCCGCGCAACGGATTGACGGTATGTCCATTTTGAGGCGGTGATCTCCTTGTGATACAGTGATCGGCAGCTGAAAGACCCTTTGCCCGAGGCGGTACATGGCCCTTTCGATCGCTCGGGCATGGGTCGATAGCCCGGACTTCACGGGATTCTCCCGGGGAGGAGCGGGCAGCGGCGTATTTCAGAGTGTCGACCGTCCCATCATTGAGGATCACCCCACCATGGTGCTCGACTGGCAGTTGATATCGAATTTTGCAATTGCGTTGCTGGCTATCGTGAACCCGATCGAAAAGATCCCTCTCTGGGTCGAGGCCTCCAGCGACGGTAAAAAGGCTTTTCAGTGGTTGCTGGCCGGGCTCATCATTCTCTCCTGCGCCCTCATCCTGCTGATATTCTTGCTGGTCGGCCGGCAGTTGCTCTTTTATCTCAGGATCGATCTCTCCAGTTTTAAAATCGGCGGCGGCCTCGTGTTGCTGCAGTTCGGCTTCAGCATGCTCAAGGGCACCGCCGTCGACATCGATCCGGAGGGCACGGACGGAACCGGCAATCTCCGCCATCGGGTCCTCAAACGCTACCAGCAGGTCTTCATCCCCATCGGCGTCCCGGTCATTGCCGGTCCGGGCGCCATCACCACGGCCATCATCTACGGATATCAGAGCCCCTCCATACCGACCACGGTCGGATTGAGCCTGGCGGTCCTCGCGGTCCTCGCCGTTCTTTACCTGATTCTCCTTACCGGCCCGTTCATTCAGGACATCTTCGGAGAGCTGCCCCTCAGACTGACCTCAAGGGTTTTCGGTTTGATTCTGATCGCCATTGCCGTGCAGTTTATGGTGGAAGGCGTGACGGAGGTATTTCCGGGCTGGACGCGATCGGCTGCCTGAGCGGGCGCAAACCCATGGGCCGGCTCAGGACTCCCGGCCGGTAAGGGGGCCTCGTGACCGCGGATCAACACGGGGGCAGGGGAAAAGCCGTTGGAGCGTTCACAACGGTTCAGCCTCCCAGCCTCGCACCGCCATGACATGAAAGTCCTTGCCGGGTTTGAAACCGACCCCCACGGCGCCGTCTCGGGTATACAGCACCCAGGCATAGCGGGGGTCGTACCGGCTGGTCGTCGAACTCCAATACCCGTCCCTGATTCGCCTGCGGAATCCATCGAAGGCCAGGGCCGGGGAGTGACGGCTCAGCGCGCACAGACTTTCCAGTTCCCTGATGTTGGGGACCCGCCAGTCTTGGAATCCCAAAGATTCGCTTAGATTCATTCGCCGGATGCGGTCCAACGCCTGGGCCCAGGCCATGGGGCGGTCGTCTTCCGTCGGATCGATCACCCAGGTCCGCCGGGTGCGACGGTCGCGAACGGTGGACGGGGTGATAATAAAACGGTCTTTACCGTCTTTCTTTTCGATCTCCGGGCCGGAGACGGGCAGCACCATGTATGATCCGCGTTTCATTCCGTTGCAGACTCTGCCGCCGCCCAGGTGGATAACCCACGCCTGGTCGGGAAGCCGCGCGCATGTCGTCCCGGTCCAGTAGTAGCCGTTGAAGACGTTGCGGAACGGGTGGTCTCCCGGCAGCGCCGGGTTGATCCTGTGGTGGCTGATCAGGGAGAACAGCTGTCTCCGGCTGGGCAGGCGCCAGGTGGCACTGCCGCTCATTGCGGAGGTGTTCATGTCCGCGACCAGCGCCTGTGCCTCCGAGAAATCCATCGGAAAGCCGGTCAATGCCGCATCCCGGGCCCACTCGAAACCGGTCAGGCGATCCACAACCCTATCGACGTCGATCCCGAACCGTTCATCCCGAATATCGGAACCAAGGGATTGCTCCCCGTCCTGGCCCGTTCCCCGGCAGTCTGCGGGGGTTCCGAATTCATCGAAACAGTCGGTCTGATCCGTGGTCAGGATGAGAGGATTCCGGGTGTTGGGGTCGTCCATGGGCTAAACTCCCATTCCACTGGGCCGCCGTGGGCCTCGACCGGCCGGCAACGGGTATCCGACGTCAGTGCCGGTAAAGCCGCTTCAGAAGAAACCAGCCTCCCAGTGCGACCAAGGCGATGGCGATGACGGCGGGAAAATGCCTCTGGCCTGCGGCGTCCCCCAGGCCGATAACGGGCAGTGCGACGAGCATCTGACCGGTCCATCCCAATCCGATATAGGCACCAAAAGACAGGCCGCTGATCGCCAAAAGAACGTTTTTGAGGCTATAGGGCAGTCCCGGTATGGCAACGAACAGAAACGCAGACAGATGCTGT
>JASFIA010000380.1:0-3730 GCA_050122915.1 Desulfobacterales bacterium
CACCTTCCACGATTCCTGCAATCCCTCCCGGGGCATGGGGCTGTTGGACGAGCCGAGGTATGTCATTCAGAATACCTGCAACCACTTCTACGACATGCCCGCCAATACCATCCGGGAAAACACATTTTGCTGCGGCAGCGGCGCCGGTCTGAATGCCGGTGAAGACATGGAGCTTCGGATGACCGGCGGCCTCCCCCGGGCCAACGCCGTCAAGCATGTTCACGAAAAGCATGGGGTCAACATGCTCGCATGCGTCTGTGCCATCGACCGGGCGGTATTGCCGGATCTCATGAACTACTGGGTTCCTGAGGTCGATGTGACCGGCGTTCACGAACTGGTCGGAAATGCATTGATCCTGCCGGGCGAGCAAGAAAGAACCACCGATTTGCGCGGAGAACCGCTCCCGGGAATGGAGGAAGAGGCTGATGAATGATAAGGGAAAGATTCTTATTGGGATCGTTATCTTTCTGATCATATTCACGTTCCCGTTCTGGTACAGCATGGGAAAAGCGGGAAAGGCACCCGAGGTGGTGCTGACCCCCAAAGCCAAGGAAGCCAAGGTTTGCGTGAGGGACACCCAATGGATGTCCGCCAACCATCCGTTGCTGCTGGACCAGTGGCGGGATACCGTGGTCCGGAATAACCAGCGGATCTACGTCAACGAGCATGGCAAGGAATTCACCATGAGCCTGTCCAACACCTGTCTGGACTGCCATTCCAACAAGACCGAGTTCTGTGACCGCTGCCACGACTATGCGTCTGTAAGCCCATACTGCTGGGAGTGCCATATCGACAACCCGAAGGAGGCGAAATAATGGAAAAGAGCAGAAGACATTTCCTGAAAGTCGCTGGTGTCGCCGCTGTCGGGTTGGGAGCCAAACCGGCCCTGGACGCGATGGCCGTCAGCGGGGGTCACGGCGCCGAGCCGTTCACCAAGAAAGGCGAGGATGTTCTCAAGGCCAAGCAATGGGGCATGGTCGTCGACACCCGCAAACTGACCCACGAGGAAGACGTCGAGCCCCTCATCGAGGCGTGCCACAAGATCCACAATGTCCCGTTTATCGATCCCGACCTGGTGGGCCACAACCGCCACGAGATCAAATGGATATGGGAAACCCATTTTCACAACGCCTTCCCCACCATCGAATCGAAGTACTTGGCCGAGGACGTCGAACACCGTCCGTTTACGGTTCTGTGCAACCACTGCGAAAATCCTCCCTGCGTCAGGGCCTGCCCGACCAAGGCGACGTTCAAGCGTGACGACGGCATCGTCTTCATGGATTTCCACCGATGCATCGGGTGCCGCTTCTGCATGGCGGCCTGCCCGTTTGGGGCCCGGAGTTTCAACTACCGGGACCCGAGGCCCTTTATCAAGGAGACCAACCTCACATTCCCGACCCGGTCCATGGGCGTCGTTGAGAAATGCAACTTCTGCGCTGAACGGTTGGCCGTCGGCCAGATGCCCGCCTGCGTCGAGGCCTCAAACGGTGCCCTGGTTTTCGGAGACCTCGAAGACCCCGAATCGGAAATCAGGGAAGTGCTGAGAACCCATTATACAATCCGCCGTAAGGTGTCCCTGGGTACAGGGCCAGCGGTCTACTACATCATATGAGGTGACCCATGCTCGAATACGCGGTTAAAGGAAACAAAGGCTATTATGCATGGATCTTGGCCCTTCTGGGTCTGATCGGCATCGGATTCGGCGTCTACCTCTGGCAGCTCAAGGTCGGCCTCGGTATCACCGGCCTCAGCCGGGATGTGTCCTGGGGGTTCTACATCGCCCAGTTGACCTACATGGTCGGGGTGGCCGCCGGGGGCGTCATGGTGGTTCTGCCCTACTATCTCCATGATTACAAAGCCTTCGGGCGCATTACGGTTCTTGGCGAGTTTCTGGCCATTGCGGCTTTGGTGGTGTGTCTCCTGAGCGTCGTGGTCGATCTGGGGCAGCCGTATCGAATCCTCAACGTTTGGCTTCACCCCACTCCCGGGTCGGTGCTGTTTTGGGACACCGTGGTCCTCAACGGCTACCTGTTCTTAAATTTGGTGGTCGGCTGGAATGTGCTTCAGGCCGAGAGGAACGGCACCCATTATCCCCAGTGGGTCAAGCCCCTAATCTATCTGTCGATCCCCTGGGCCATCAGTATCCATACGGTGACAGCGTTCCTCTACTGCGGCCTGCCCGGTCGCGGTTTCTGGCTGACGGCCATTCTGGCCCCGCGTTTTCTGGCATCGGCCTTCGCCGCCGGACCGAGTCTTCTGATCCTTCTGTGCCTTCTCATCAGGCGGATCTCCAATTTCGATCCCGGCCGGGAGCAGATCCAGTCGTTGGCCAAGATCGTCACCTATGCCATTATCGCCAACCTCTTCTTCTTCGGTTGCGAAATCTTTGTGGCCTTCTACAGCCAAATTCCCGAGCATATGACCCACATAGAGTATCTGTTCGCGGGTCTTCACGGCCACGGTATTCTGGTGCCCTGGATGTGGTCGTCGATGATCCTCATGGTGGTGGCGATGGTTATGTTGATCATTCCTGCCTGCCGCCGGAATGAAGGGGTTTTGGCGGTCGCCTGCGCCATGCTGTTTATCGGAACATGGATCGACAAAGGGCTCGGGCTGATCTCTGCGGGCTTTGTTCCCAACCCCCTCCACGAGGTCAATGAATATTTCCCAAGCTTTCCGGAGGTGGTGATCACCATCGGGGTTTACGCCATCGGCGCCCTGGTCTTGACGCTGTTCTACAAGATCGTTATCGGGGTGAAGGAGGAGGCGCAGGCCTAAGGTTCGCTCCGTTTATCCCTGAAACTGAAAGCTCCCCGTCGACGGGGAGCTTTTTTATTGTCCGATTGGATAGGGTAAAATACTCTTGACAAAATGAAGCGCCGAGGACATAGTACCTGCTTTTAGATACAGCGGATTCGTTCAAGGAGGCGCCCTCATGTATGCAGTCGTCAAAACCGGCGGAAAGCAGTACAAGGTTCAGGAAGGAGACGTGCTCAGGGTCGAAAAACTCCCTGGGGACGTTGGTACCGAGATTACCATCGACCAGGTATTGCTGCTTGCCGATGGAGAATCGGTGTCAGTGGGCACCCCCATTCTGGCGGGTGCGGCGGTCAAGGCCAAAATTGTCGATCAGGACAAGGCCAAGAAAATTCTTGTGTTCAAATACAAGCGTCGGAAACGGTATCGCCGAAAACAGGGGCATCGCCAACCCTTCACGGCCATCCGTATCGACAGCATTCAGAAATAGCGGAAATCTGATGACGGGTTAGGGAGAATCCATCATGGCACATAAAAAGGCAGGCGGCAGTTCAAAGAACGGTCGCGACAGCAACGGCCAGCGTCGCGGCGTCAAGTGCTACGGCGGGGAAAAGGTGACCGCCGGAAGCATTCTTGTCAGGCAGCTGGGTACCAAGATCCACCCAGGCGCCAACGTT
Organism: Desulfobacterales bacterium; assembly: GCA_050122915.1. Lineage (GTDB taxonomy): Bacteria > Desulfobacterota > Desulfobacteria > Desulfobacterales > UBA5852 > CALNZV01. Next base: position 3,435 of record JASFIA010000380.1, read on the forward strand.
GGTCTGGGCAAAGACTATACCCTCTATGCGAAGATCGACGGCATTGTCGCCTATGAGCGCCAGGGCCGCTCCCGCAAGAAGGCCAGCGTCTATCCCGAGTGAAATTCATAGACGAAGCGACGATCGCCGTTCAGGCCGGAGACGGGGGAAACGGTTGCGTCAGTTTCAGACGTGAAAAGTTTGTCCCCAAGGGCGGTCCAGACGGCGGTGATGGAGGAAAAGGCGGCGACATCCTGCTCGTCGCCACGCTGAGAAAGCGTACCCTCCATCATTTTCATTTCAAACATCAGTTCAAA
>JASFIA010000381.1:0-3722 GCA_050122915.1 Desulfobacterales bacterium
GGTCGGGGGCAACGAGTGCTGCTCACCCGGGCTATCGAGGAGGGGGGGACAACTCCTCTATATCCATCCGGCCTTCGGAGTTGAAGGGAATCGCGCCGGAGAACCCGCCGCTGCCGCCCCGAAGATTCCCCTTGAGCCGGTAGGTGTAAGTGGGGAGGGTGTCGGGGTCGGAGGACTCCTTGATGAGCCGGTGGACGACGCCCACCATGTCCAGCATGGATGTGAAGACCGTCACCGTTACGATTCCGCTGTCATAAGGAGGAATTTCCGTGCGGGGATTGGCAACACCCTGGGCGAATCGTTTCCCGTTGATGTCGAGTGTGCAGTCGATGCCATCGATAGTCAGGGGGCGGTCGTTTCGATTGAACACCCGCAGATCGATCTCGAAAGCGGACTCCATGCCTTTGACTTCGAGAACCCTAATGCTGGCCAGGTTAATGCTTGGGGCTTCTTTCCACTGACCCCAACCGGCGCACCCCGCGACGGCCAGAAGCAAAACGATACCCGCCACCCCATTGTTCAGACAGCCCGCTTTTGTTGGGACCATCGACCTTCTCCTTTGCCCTGAATAGGGTTGAACGGCTGTGCCCGGCGACTCGCTCCGCCGAACAGACCCCAATCCTATGTCATCCTGACTGGCGAGGCAAGGCGCCGTCGCCGGCGGCCATAAGATTATTCTGTCACCCGGCAGCCCGCTGCATGGGCCCCGTGGTCACAATACCGGTCCAGACGGCCTCCGATTCAAAATAGCGGTTGACGGCCGATAGATAGGCATCGACGGATCGGGCCCTGTGAATTTTTTTCCGGACGTGCCGACCGTCGACGAAAGGGATATGAAAATATTTCCAAAACCCCTTCATTCGGTCCAGCAGGTGGGCGGGTCCGGAGAGGACGTCGCGGTAGGCATGGAACAGGTCGTCGTGAAATGCCTTGAATTCCGCCACGGGATTCGGAGGGGCCACATCCGGGCACTTGAGTTGTCCCGGGAGAAAGGGGTTGGCCAGAACCCCCCGGCCAATCATCCAGCGGCGGATCGACGGAAAACGGTCGCGGAGGCGTCTGAGACCTCGCGGTGAGAGAATATCGCCGTTGTAGACGACCCGGTGGCGTGTCATGTCGAGAAGCGTTTCGAGGCTGTCTAGGTCCGGCTCCCCCTCATACATCTGGATGCCCGTCCGGGGGTGAACGATGATTTCGTCAAGGGGATACCGATTGAAAACGCGAATCATCCTGTATATCTCGTCGAAACGGAAGCGTCCCAGACGGGTTTTGATGGACACCCTGACAGAGGAGGCGGAATGCACCCGTTCGAGAAAGGCATCGACGCGGTCGGGGTGGGGAAGAAGTCCGGATCCCTTGAATTTTTTTGCCACTTGGGGAAAGGGACACCCCAGGTTCCAGTTGATGCATCGATAGCCCAAATCGAAGAGAACCTCCGCCATCGTGATAAAGTCTTCGGGCGAATTGCCCAGAATTTGGGGGATTACGGGCATGGTCGTATTGTTCCGAGGGGAAAGGCCCTGGATGTGAGCCGACTTTATTTTGCCGGCGACACTGGAGAGGAAGGGGGCGACCGCCATGTCGATGGTTCCGAAATGAGCCCCGTGGACCTGACGGTAGACGTGGTCAGTGAACCCTCTCATCGGGGCTAGATATAGGAGATGTTTCATCGCTGTTCCGGTTGAAGAGCGGATCCGTCGAGGCGAGCCGGATTTGTCTGTCTGCGACCATCGGCGACCGCGGTTTTCGCTTCCCAATCACCATCAAGGGTGTTATGCCGCTCTGTCGGCATTGGGGACTTGGCGGGTGAATAGATTTTCTGACAAGCCAGTGGCCTATATCAGTCTATTGATGGCGATGGCCATATGGGCCAGTTCGTTCATTGCTTTGAAAATGGCGTTCCGAAGCTACGATCCCATGGTCGTCATTTTCGGCCGAATGCTGGTTGCCAGCCTGTGTTTTCTTCCGATACTGCCCTACCTGCTCAAAGAAGTTCGCTTTCGTTCCAGCGATGTCAAGTCCATACTTCTGATGGCAATCTGTGAGCCCTGCCTGTATTTTCTTTTCGAAGCCAAAGCCCTGGAGCTGACCACTGCCTCCCAGGCCGGAATGATCACCGCACTGCTGCCGGCCCTGGTGGCCGTCTGCGCCCGTCTGGCGTTCAACGAAAGGCTGCCTGCAATCGCGTACGCCGGATTCGGTCTGGCCATGATCGGCGCTTGCTGGCTCAGTCTTTCCGGTCGGCCGGAGCCATCCGCGCCCAACCCTATACTGGGCAATTTCCTGGAATTTATCGCGATGGTTTTCGCCACAGGCTACATTATCAATTTGAAACGGCTAACCTTTCGATATCCGCCGCTTTTCCTAACGGCATTGCAGGCGTTTATCGGCAGTCTTTTTTATTTCCCGTTTCTCTTCCTGCCGTCAACGTCCATCCCGGTCGGGGTCGATGCCGTGCCAACGGCTGCGGTCATTTACTTGGGGGCCGTCGTCACCCTCGGTGCCTATGGAATGTACAATTTCGGCGTAAGCCGCATTCCTGTCAGCCGGGCATCGGCATTTGTGAACCTCATACCCGTGTTCACCCTTATCATGGGGCGGGTGGTATTGGGGGAACACTTCTCATTTCAGCAATACATGGCCTCGGCATTGGTGCTGGCCGGAATCACCGTCAGTCAAATGGAATTGCGCCGGAGCAGGATCGATGGGGGTGAAATGGCCGCGCCCCCCAAAGATGAGTGCGGGCCTTGACCCCGTGTCCCGTCGGATCAGACGGCCGGACGGTTCTGCCCCGCGGCCCTCAGCTTCAGATCGACGGGCGGCCAGTACCGCTGCCGAAGCCTCGGCCCAGTTGACCGCAAGCGGCCATGAGCGCCCTGCCCTTGGTTCGTCTCATCCGGACAAATAACCGGTTGGCCACCAGACGTTTTCGAAAGGACTCGATTGCCTCGGCGGGCGGCGGCTGATAGGGGCTTGCGGGCCCGGGGTTGCAGGGAATCAGATTGACCTTGACCGGCAGGCCCGACAGATAGTCCGCCAGTTCATCGGCATGGCACGCAAGATCGTTTACCCCGTCGATCAGGACGTATTCGATAACGATGTGGTTGTCGGGCTTGAGGGGGTAGCCGAGAAGGGCATCCTTTAGGGGGGCCATTGGGTACCGCCGGTTGATGGGCATGAGTTTGGAGCGGACGTCATCGTTGGGTGCGTTCAGGGAGACGGCAATGCGGATATGCGGCCTGCGGATGCCGGCCAAGTATTGTATGCCGTCGATTCGGCCTGAAGTGGATAGGGTGATGTTGCGCTCGGCGATATTCAGGCCCCGTTGGTCTTTGACCACATCGATGGCCTTGATGACCGCATCCACATTGTCGAGGGGTTCCCCCATCCCCATAAATACGATATTTTTTACGGGAACCTCAAGGTGATGGCGGGCGGCGAATACCTGATAGACGATTTCCGACGCCGACAGGTTTCGCCTGAACCCGATGGCGGCCGTTTCACAAAACCGGCATCCCATTCGGCACCCCACCTGGGAGGAGACGCAAACCGTTGCGTACCGGTCCATCGGGACGATGACGGTTTCGATGTGATGCCCGTCGGAGAGCCGAAAGATCACCTTGGTCACACCGCCGTCAACTTTTTGATCCGCAATGGCCGCCGGTGGCAGCATCAGATGATTTTGGACTTCCCGAAGCCATGACCGGTGCTTGAGCTGGGGA
>JASFIA010000382.1:0-3719 GCA_050122915.1 Desulfobacterales bacterium
TTCCCATCACACCTTCAACATCGAGTTGATGGATATCGTCGCGACCATCGGCCTAGCGGTGGTGACGGCTGCCGCCTCGTTGCTGTTGACCCGGGCTATTCGGAATATGCACCACACCGCAGACCGGATATCCCTGTCCCCCTGGTTGAAAGCCGCTGCCGGAGGGGCGCTGGTAGGATTGATCGGGATGTGGTTGCCCTTGGTGATGGGGGAGGGTTATCACGCCATCCGCGACATGATCGAAGGCGGCTTCGAGCACGGTCTCTTACTGGTGGCAATTTACATGGTGGCCAAGATTCTGGCCACGTCCCTGACCCTCGGCTCGGGGGGCTCCGGAGGCATATTCGCCCCATGCCTCGTCATCGGCAGCTTTGCAGGACTTGCCTACCATCGTGCCCTCGTGATTTTGTGGCCCGACGCCGGATGGGTCGGTGAGGGGTGTTTTGCCTTGCTGGGCATGGCAGGCATGGTGGGGGGCATCCTTCAGGCGCCGCTCACCGCCATCTTCCTGATCGTTGAAATCACGGGGGGCTATGAGGTGATTCTTCCACTGATCATCGTCTCTGCCCTGTCCGCCACCTTGTGCCGAAGCCTGGAGCCGGCGTCCTTTTATCTCAAGGACCTGGTAGAAAAGGGTCAGTTGCTTCGGCCGGGAACGGATGCCAGGGTGCTGGCCGATTTGAACGTTCAAGAGCTTCTGGAGACCGACTGCCTCTCCGTTCCGCCCGACATGTTGTTGAGGGATTTCATCGAAGTGATCAAACAGTCCCATCGCAATCTCTTCCCAGTCGAGAGCGCAGAAGAGAAGGTATTTATGGGCATGATCAATCTGGCGGATATCCGACCGTTTCTTTTCGATCCGGTTCTCTACGATACCGTCTTCGTGGAGCAAATCATGGATCGCAATGTGGCCACCGTAGGGCCGGACGAGGAAATCCACCGCGTACTGGCCCGGATGGACACCAACGGGCTTTTCAGCATGCCCGTCGTCGTCAATGGACGATTTGTCGGCCTTATCTCCAAAGCCACCCTTCTTGACCAGTACCGCAAGGAATTGATGGTTCAGACGGTTCATCTGAAGACCTGAAGGAGACGCCCATGTATACCCAGCTTCTGCACATCTTTCGGAACTCACCTCTGGGGCGGGAGACGTTTCTGCAGTCCCTGTATTTCTGCGCCAGCGTGGGAGCAACGCCGGTGGTCTATATCCCCACCCATTCGAAGTTCCTGATGTACTTCGACAACGATGTGGTTCAGGTGGATCTGGACAATTCCTATCTCACCAGTCCCGAGACAGCCGTCACCCATGCCGAGGACCTCATCCGCAAGGCGGGTGTGAAAGCTCAATTCCTGAAACCAAAGCACTTCACGGCCTCCACCCTGCCGGACGTGTCGACCCAGTTCGACTATATGTGCCTGCCCCGGAGCGTCAGCGACATGACCTCCAAGATCGGTCTTGGCTACATCGGTCCCCGGGTGAGACGGATTGTCAATTCCGCCCGGTTCCCCGTGCTGATCACTAGCCCTGTTTTCAAGCCCTGGAAAACGATATCCGTGCTGTTCGGAGGCTCCGCCAACGCCCAGAAGGCACTCCGGTTGGGACTGAGAATCAGTCGTGATGCAGGGGTGCCTCTCAAGCTGTTCACGCAATCGGAGAATCGGTCCAAAGACGACTACTTGACGGACATCCGGGCGACTTTCCCGGCAGAGGAAGCCGAGATTGCCCAGATGAATTGGCATTTTTTCGAGGATGGCCGGTTGGAAGAGAATCTCTACGCAATTCCCCACGATTCTCTCGTGGTTTTAGGCGCTTTCGGCCACGGTCTGATCAGGGATCTGGTTTTCGGCAGTAAAATGGAGAAGATTCAATCCACCCTTCCAAACAGCCTATTGGTTGTCGGGCCGAACTACGCCGCACCCGCATGACACCTCCCCTACCCTAAAGCCGATCGGTTTGGGCGCATTCGGGACGGACGGAATCGGACGGGTCGGAGGAGTGCCGTCACCTGATCGTTTCTATGGCGACCGGGCCTTTGAACAGACGCCGCGCCGCCGACACGGTCCAATCCGGAGCATCGGTCAACAGGGCACGAAAGGAACCGGCTGGCTGACTTCCGGAATCGGCCGGTCCGTCGACCACCGCCGCGACCCTGTCCACCAAAGCAAGAACCGGGTCCAGAAGCTTAACGCGTTGTCCAGCCTTTCGTTTCAGCAACGGATAAAGGGGCACATAGTGGCCGGAAGCCGGTATGAGAACGTCCACCTGATGCCGGGTGAGTGAACGCAGGTATTTCTTCACGATCAATGCGGTTTCGGGTTTCCCGATCCGCCCCTCTTCCACCAGGGGCTCCAAGAGCGGACTGGAACGGTGAAACACTCTGGCACCCTCCGCCGTCCCTTCCCCCAACCGCTCGTATGCGCCCGCATCGACCAGGGCCTGCGGCCCAATGATACCGAAGCGCCCTCGGGGACTGACAAGGAGAGCTTCGTCTATGGTCGCGCTAACGATGTCGAGGACCGTCGATCCATCCCAGCTCCGGAAAAGACCGGGTGCGCAAGCGGCGATGGTGTGACAGGTCACCACGACAACGCCAGTTCCCAGGTGTCGAAGGGCCCTCATTGCCTCTTGCGCCCCGGCCTGAATGATTTTCGCGCTCTTGGTGCCGTATGGGGATCTTGCAGTATCACCATAGTAGATGACAGAGATATGGGGCAGCCGCTCCATGAGCAGCCGAGCCACTGGCAGGCCGCCAAGTCCCGAATCCAGTATGCCGATAGGGGCGTGTAGGCTCAATGTCTCAAACCGGTTTGCAAGGTATGGACGTCTGCCGAATCCCCACACTCCGCTTCGGGTCGGGCGTCGCTAAACGTCATCGTCGCCTGCGGTTTCTTTGGAGGAAACGGCGTTCTCTTCGGCTGCCAGCTTTCTGCGAATCACCTCCTGGACGAGAGCGATCGGGGCATGGGGTCGAATACCGGGGCACGACCTGGCCATGATCTCCCAGTTGGCGGGGTCGACCAGCACGGAAGGGATGTAAGGCCACCGCCGGCACATTCGAGGTTTGACCTCGTGGATGGTACACAGCCCGTCCCAGAAGACACAGAAGCCGTTTTCCGCCTGAGCGAGAACCAAACGGTTCCCCGAAGACTGGCATTTCAAGGACCTGACGGTATTTGGATCCGACCCAATAGCCGCGGCGATCCTCTCTATTTCCGCTCCCGTTACGTAGGTGCCGCCATACCCTCTGCAGCACTCGCCGCACATGGTACAGTCGAACAGGAGGCGCTCGTCAGGACTGGAAGGCATGACGAAACTCCATGGCCCGTTTCAGGGTGACCTGGTCGACATACTTCAGATCCCCACCGACCGGCACCCCCGAGGCGATCCGTGTGGCCCGGACCGGCCAGTGGCGGAGGGACTCGGCGATAAAAGCGGCTGTGGCCTCTCCCTCGACGCCGGTGCCCGTTGCAATCACCACTTCCAGAATATGGCCGGCTGCAACCCGATCCATCAACTCCCGAAGACGGATATCTTCGGGGCCGATGCCGTTCAGGGGCGACAAGACGCCGTTTAATACATGGTAAACACCGGGATAGGCGCCGGATTTTTCTATGGCGATCATGTCTCCAGGCTGTTCCACCACGCAGAGAAGGTCCTGCTGCCGGCCGGGATCGCTGCAGATCGGACACAGTTCGCCGTCGCTGAGGGCAAAACAGCG
>JASFIA010000383.1:0-3716 GCA_050122915.1 Desulfobacterales bacterium
ATGGGACTGATCAGGATAAAGGCCAAATAATCGCTGAACTTTCGGCCGAGGCTTCGGGGTGCGCTGACCTGCCAAATGTCGTTGAGAGCGGTTTCGATGTTGCTCAGCACCCGGATGACCGTCCAAAGCAGCAGGACCAGGCCGGCGCCTGCGATGACGCCGCCCTGCACCGTATCGAGAAAGGAGCGGGCCAAGGCGACCACCTGTGCGGCCACTTCCTCCCAGCCGGCAAGCCATTCGTACACCTGCCGCTCCAGGGTTCTTTCGAAGCCGAACCCCTTGGCAATCCCGAAAGCCATTGCAGCCACGGGAACGATCGACAACAGCGTGTAAAAGGTGAGCGAGGAGGCTCTTTGAATGCAGCGGTCCTCCCGGAAGCCTTTGATGACCAGCAGGACGACCCGAAGACACCTTATGCCGAAAGCCGCCGGAGCCGAGCGTTCGTCGAGGCGGATGCGCCAAATATCGGTGGAGGCATACCGATTGGCTGAAGAGAGCGGTCCATTTCCCGCGCCCATGGATGACGATCCTTTCTCGAACGGCTGCCGCCGCCCGAAATCCGCTTAAGGCCGTCGCTGAAAAGGAGAGGCGACACGGCGTGCCGCCGAGAGGGAAGTCCTCCCGCCGTTCGGGGTGGAACGACGGCTGCCGCGGGTGTACCCCGTATCCGCCGGCAGCGAAGCCACTGGGCTTGAGGGTACCAACTGGCTGCCGGATTGTAAAGGGTCCGGCATCGGGACTTCCCTCGGGGTGGATCGGTCGCGCCGGTGGCGGACGGCTGGAAGGGCTCCCCCGCAATGGATTGACATGTCAATGGGATTTGGCTAACGTCCCTAACAGGTTCCACGGCACCGCCCTCCGGTGCCGCCCCTGGCGCTGTTGACCCCCACCGGATCGGTTGACTCCATGATCATAGGCCTTGATGTAGGCGGCACCCATACCGACGTGGTTCTTCTGGGCAACGAGGGTGTCCTCGACGAATTCAAGGTCCCCACCGATCCAGACGATCTCTTCAGCACCGTTCTCAGCGGCCTGGATGCCATCACCCGTGGGGTCGACCTCGACAAGATCGCCCGGGTGGTCATGAGCACGACCCTCACCACCAATGCAATCGTTCAGAGCAAGCTGCCGACCGTAGGCGTGATCGTGTCGGGAGGCCCCGGCATCGATCCGGAGTTCTTCCGAACCAATGACCATTACTATCCTGTCTCCGGATCCATCGACCACAGAGGCCGGATCGTCAGCCCCGTCCGCTCCGATGAGATCGCCGCTCTGCGGGACCGCTTGATCAGGGATGGAATCCGTCATGTGGGCGTTGTCACCAAATTCTCGGTTCGAAATCCCGACCAGGAAGTTGAAATCGCCAATATCCTGGGAGATCGGTTCGAAAAGGTATTTCTAGGCCATCGAATTTCCGGCAATTTGAGCTTTCCACGGCGTATCGCCACCACCTTTCTGAACACCGCCGTTTACCCGATTCACAGAACCTTTTTTCAGGCGGTGAAGAAATCCCTCGAGCAAAAGGGGCTGAGGGTTCCCTTCCGAATTCTGAAGGCAGACGGCGGCAACATGAATTTTGAGGCTTCCATCGATCATCCGGCCCAGACCATTTTGTCAGGACCGGCCGCCAGTGTGATGGGGTCCATCGCGTTTGCCCCCGAAGAGGAGGAAGCCCTGGTTATGGACATCGGCGGCACCACGACGGACATGGCCATCCTAGCTTCCCAGGTGCCTCTCCTCGATCCCACAGGGGTCGAGCTCGGGGGCTACAAGACCCTCATCCGGGCCCTCCAGACGCTTTCCATCGGCATTGGCGGGGACAGCGCCGTTCGGATGGACGGGGGCCGGCTGACGGTGGGGCCGGAGCGATTGGGCCGCGCGATGGTCCACGGTGGGCCCGCACCCACGCCCACCGACGCCCTGGCGATCATGGGGCGGATAAAGGGTCTGGATGCGGCCAGGTCCCGCGAGGGATATGCCCCCATCGCCGCCCAGCTCGGACTGTCGGTCGAAGAGGCCGCCGTCCGGGTGTTCGATCTGACGTGCCGGTCCATCCTGGACGCGGCCGATGCGATGATCGCCCGTCTCAACAGCAAGCCGGTCTACACCGTCCATGAAATGTGGAAGGGAAAACGTATCGCCCCCAAAACCATCCTGGTGTTGGGAGGACCGGCCCACCTTTTCGCCGAGCACCTGGAGCGCTTGTCACCCTACCGGGTCGGCGCCGTCCCCCGATGGCAGGTGGCCAATGCCATTGGCGCCGCCCTTGCCAGAACCACCAGCGAGGTGGTCCTTTACGCCGACACCGAGCGGAGAATCGCTTTTGCCCCCCAGGAGGATTTCATCAAGGAAATCGACAGCGGCTTCACTCGGGAAATGGCCGTTGAAATGGCCTTTGAACGGTTGCGGGAAAAGTCCCTTGCCCGAGGGGCGAATCCGGATCACCTGGATATGGAGGTCATCGAAAACCTCCAATTCAACATGGTCAGGGGGTTCAGGACCACGGGCCGAAACATCCGGGTCTGCGTCCAGGTCAAGCCGGGCCTTATTCATGGATACGATCCGGTGGCCGGACGGCTGCTATAGTCACCCCGCCCGAACGGCGGGCCAAGGAAATACCGTCATGCTGAAGACCAAAGAAACCATCGGTCTCGTCTTTTTCCCGGCGTACGATTGGGCCATCGATCCCACCCATCCCGAGCGGGAGGAACGCCTTCTCTACACCCAGGATCAGGTGGTGGAGGAAGGGCTGCTGGACATCGACGGCATCATCGAGTTCAAACCCGACCTCGTCAATGTCCAGGACGTCCAGCGTGTCCATTTTTGTGTCCCCGACGTCTGGAGCATTATGACGGAATCCCATTTCATCAGCGCCGGAGGGGCGAAGACCATCGGCCGAGCGGTCATGGACGGTTCCATAGCGAAAGGATTTGCCCTGGTGCGGCCCCCGGGGCACCACGCCATGCGAGTCGCCCACGGGGCCAGGGGCTTTTGCAATATCAATATCGAAGCCATCATGATCGAACACCTCAGGGCCGCTTTTAATGTCGGCAAGGTGGCCATCGTCGACACCGACTGCCACCACGGGGATGGCACTCAGGATATCTATTGGCACGACCCGAACACCCTGTTCATCTCCATCCACCAAGATGGAAGAACCCTTTATCCCGGTTCCGGATTTCCCAATGAGCTGGGCGGCCCCAATGCCGTCGGCACGACGATCAACATCCCCCTGCCCCCCAACACCGGTGAGGAGGGATTCCTTTACACCATCGAGTCGGTGGTGAAACCGATCCTCAAGGAATTCAAGCCGGATCTCGTCATCAACTCGGCCGGCCAGGACAATCATTTTTCCGACCCCATAACCAACATGAACTTCACCGCCCGGGGCTATGCGGAGCTGACACGCATCCTGAACCCGGACATCGCCGTGCTCGAAGGGGGTTACGCCATCGAGGGTGCGCTTCCCTACGTCAACCTGGGCATTATCCTGGCCATGGCCGGATTGGACTACAGCAAAATCAGGGAGCCGGACTACGATCCCGAGCGCCTTCGGCAACGTGCCGACGTCACGGACATCGTCAAGCGGGTCGGCGATCTCGTGCTTTCCTATTGGGACCAGAGGCATCGGGTGGCGGAGGAGGTCCGCAGCAAACCGGACTGCGGTCGGCGAAACCGCAATATTTTCTATGATACCGATGGCATCTATGAATCCC
>JASFIA010000384.1:0-3695 GCA_050122915.1 Desulfobacterales bacterium
GCTGTCAAGGCCCCGGGGGTGGTCATAGGATGAGAATAGGGGTCAATCGTCGGCGGTGTTGGCGGTCGATTCCGGACCCTCTTGACTCGCCGTTGAGGGCGGCTCTTCGATCTCAGGCTTGAGGGCGTCGGCGGTGGTGTCGAGAACTTTTCTGACGGCGGTGGCCAAGTCCCATCGGGTCAGCGGCTTCAGAAGGCAGTCCCGGATGCCCAGTTCGTCGAAGCGCTCTTGGCTGAGGAGATCGCTGTATCCGGTAAACAGGATGATGGGGATATTTTTCCGGACCTTCAGCATTTCCTGAACCATTACGTCCCCTGGCATGCTGGGCATGGTCAAATCCGTGATAATGAGGTCGAATTGGTCCGGCGATTTGCGGAAAAGCGACAGGGCCGATTCACTGGATGTCTTGGTTTCAACCTTGTAACCCAGCGTTTCGAGCATCTCTTGACCGATGGCGGCAAGGGTGGGTTCATCGTCAACAAATAGAATTCGTTCATTACCTTTGTGGGGATGGTGGTCCTCTTCAAACTGGGTCTCTATGGCAGGCGCATCCCTGGCAGGAAAATACAAGTGAAAGCTCGTGCCCTCGCCGACCTTGCTTTCGACTTGAATGGCGCCCTGGTGGCTCTTAACGATGCCGTGAACGACCGCAAGCCCCAGTCCGGTGCCCTCCCCCTTTTCCTTGGAGGTAAAGTAGGGATCGAAGATACGCTCCATATGGTCTGGAGGGATGCCCATACCGGTGTCCCTTATGGTAAGCTTGAGATAATCTCCCCTGGAAAGCTCGGTGAATTTGCCGGCGGATTCCTCGTCGATGTGGACCGACGCCATCACGATTTCGAGAACGCCGCCTTTTTGCCGCATGGCGTGGTGGGCATTTGAGCACAGGTTCATCATGACTTGATGAATCTGAATCGGATCGGCTTCGACCACCGTTTGGGTGTTGAGGTTTTTTCCCTGAATTTCGATGGTGGCGGGAAGAGAGGCCCGTATCAACTTGAGAACCTCTTTGACAATTATATTGATCTGGATGGGCTTTCGCTCCTGCTCACTCTGACGGCTGAAGGAGAGAATCTGGTTGATCAATTCCTTGGCCCGCTGGCTGGCTGTCAGGATATTTTCCAGGCTGGCTTTGGGATCCCGGCCCTTGGCCATCTGGAGCATTGTGATCTCCGTGTAGCCGATGATGGCCTGGAGGATATTGTTGAAATCGTGGGCGATGCCACCGGCCAAGGTACCGATGGCTTCCATTTTTTGGGCTTGTCTGAGTTGGGCCCGAAGCTTGGCCTTTTCGTTTTCGCTCTGGATGCGTTCGGTAATATCACGGGCAATCACCAATACGGCAGGGTCGTTGTCATACTCGATGGCGCGACAGCTGGTTTCAACAGGAATGACCGATCCATTCTTCCGCATCAGGGCGGTTTCAAAAATAATGTGGTTTAGGACCTGGAGATCTTCCATTTTCTGAGGCCATGCAGGGGCGTACTCCGGAGAGATGATATCCATCGTCGTAGCGTCTTTGAGCTCGTTACGGCTGTAATTGAGCTGTTCGCAGGCGATGCGGTTGGCGTCTAGAATTTGACCGTTCAGATCAAGGAGGAATATCGCGTCGCCCGCGCTCTCAAAGAGGGTTTTATAGCGGTTGGTCGACGCCATCAGCGCTTTGATGGTGGTCACATCAAAAGACAGGCTGCGAAAATCTTCGTAACCCGGTTGGCGGGATTCTTTTCTCATTTTGTGTTTCCCGAAGCGGTATCCAAGCTATCGATAGGCTGTGGGACAAAGGCTCGATTCGCTGTGTGCGCCGTGCTTTCAGCATTTCTTATCGGCATCGGCCACGGGTCACTTGAGAACAGCCCGTCGACCGGCCGGCGAAAGCCGTGGGATTTATTGAAAGGAACCCAGGCAGGCCGCAGCCAATCAAAAAGAGCCTGATTTTCAGTATCCACGTATCGATCCCTGGTCTTCAGAGTCACCGGGAAGAAAACCTGGGGTACCGATCGAAACGGCGGTTTTGGCGCCGATGGACGACAGGGCGGAAAGAGATCACCCTGCGGTGAAAATAATCTGACTATATATCAATTCGTAAAAATTTCAATAGGAATCCGATGGTTGAAAACGATTGGATGGCCACGGCTGCTTGAAAGGGCAGTCTCCTTCCGGAAAGCCGGTGGGTAGGATGAGGGAATGGTTTAAAACGACAGCTCGTTCGGTGCGTGCGAATGGCTCCAAACTTGCTCTGGCGTCAATTCTATGGTAGACAGGCAAAGCCTTTGGCAGCACTACCGACATCAGTCCACCAGCGCGCGGGATCACGGATGCCAGCCTGAACCCCGCTTTTTATTTGGTGGCATGCCTGCCAAAAAAAGCCGGCATTTGCCGGCTTCGGATATAAGGCCCCTGGTACGCCTGGCAGGATTCGAACCTGCGACCCACGGCTTAGAAGGCCGTTGCTCTATCCAACTGAGCTACAGGCGCTCAAAATGAGCCAAACCGCTAACACAACCGCCTGGGGCTTGTCCATAACAAAATCGGTTGAGGAAGTGATCCCTGCATGCCGATGGCGCTTGCCATAACAAGCGGACATCAACTAATGAAACACTGATCCCAATCGGGTCTGAGAATAGGGGAAAAATGGCTGCTGTTAAATCCAAAACTAGCAAGAAATCCCCCAAGAAATCTGCGAGCCGAATCAAAGCGGCATCAAAACGCCCCAAAAAAGGGGCCTCGGGTAAAAATGATCAAAGAAAAGATAAAAAACAAGGGGTCAAATCGATGAAATCGGCCGCCGCGGCCCCGGAAAAAAAGCCGGCTTCAAAAAGCATGATCTCCAAGGCGGACCAGGAAAAAGACAAGGCGCTTGTCAAGTTCGACCCCCTTCAACGCTACCTTCAGGAGATTAGTCGATACCGGTTGTTGACCCGCGACGAGGAGCGGGAATTGGGTATCCAGGTCCAGGAATACGGGGACAAGGACGCCGCCTACACCCTGGTCACGTCGAATCTGCGTCTGGTGGTAAAAATCGCTTTGGAGTTCCAAAGGGTTTGGATGCAGAATCTGTTGGATCTAATCCAGGAAGGCAATATCGGACTGATGCAGGCGGTTCGGAAGTTCGACCCATACAAGAACGTCAAATTCTCTTACTACGCGTCGTTCTGGATTAAAGCCTATATTCTTAAATTCATCATGGACAACTGGCGCCTGGTCAAAATCGGAACCACACAGGGCCAACGCAAGCTGTTTTTCAAGCTGAAAAAGGAAAAACAGCGGTTGATCGAGCAGGGTTTCGATCCCAAGCCCAAGCTGCTTTCAGAGCGCTTGGGAGTCTCGGAGAGGGAGATCGTCGATATGGACCAACGGCTCGACGGATGGGATGTCTCCCTCGATGCCCCGCTGAAGGAGGATTCCGATACCGAGCGAATCGAGTTTCTAAGCACGGAATCGACCTCTGCTGAAGACCAGGTGGCCAAAAAGGAAATTGAGAACCTTCTCCATACCAAAATCGAAGAGTTTCGAAAAACCATGACCGACAGGGAGATGGAAATATTTGACCTTCGGATCTTCTCCGATACACCTGTCACCCTTCAGGAGATTGGCGACCGATACGGCATATCCCGCGAACGCGTTCGTCAGGTGGAAAAGAACATCATCAAAAAAATGCGGGAATATTTCAAAAGAGAGATACCGGATTTTTC
>JASFIA010000385.1:0-3682 GCA_050122915.1 Desulfobacterales bacterium
TTCGGTCGTGAGGGACGGTCTGGGATGCGGCCGACAGGGCTTGACCCAACACCTGCCCACCGAACACACTTCCAAAGCCAAGGTCCTGGCTCTGACCGCGAAAGATATTTTCCTCTATTTTTTCGAGAGCCAACAGGGCAATCAGTTCCTCGAGCACATTGGTATCGAGACACTCGGTCATGGATGCCACTCCTTGGGTGGATTCATCGGAAGGGAGGTGAGGAAGGCCGCGCTCCCAGGGCCGTCGCCCGGGCCAATCAGGGCGAAGAATGCCGATGGGTCCGCACTTTTTAACGGCAATAGCGTGGGGGTGTCAATAGGAAGCCTTTGTAACTTTCTGTTCTCAATATAAAATCAAAAACCCAATGGTGGCCCGAACAACCCTTGGGGAAGCGTGCCCGCCTCCCCTTTCCGGAACGCAGGCAACCCGGAATCCGTCTGTGCTCGTTGATTCTTGGATAACGACTGTTTCGGAATCACCTAAGGCCGCCGGAAGTCCTTAATCTCTCAGGAGGGGATAACCAGGGAGGCCTCATTTCAATCAGCCTGAATCGGATGAGGGTGGAAGCGATTTTTCACGATATATCGCCTGCCAGCATTTCCACCGGCAAGGCTTGCCGCTCAAATCCCTCAGGCCCGGGCGGTTGCAGCTGGCACCGACCAGCATTTTTCGACCGTTCTCGATCTGCCAATCGGTGAGCAAATCGACGGTTTCCCCGGTTTCGGGGCAGTTCAAACGATACCGATGCCAAGATCTGGTGGGGGGCATGATGACCTCCTGTTCATGGGGGGTGAACTCTTTTGGTGAATACGCGGATCTGCCGATCGATTCGGTCCTCATCACCCTGCATCCTTTCTGACTCTTCGGGGCGGGTTGACCACGCAGCAGGGCCGTTGACCACGACCACCGGACACGGGGAGGTGCCGGTGGTCTTCTCCACCACGCTCCCCGGATACCATTTGCCCCGCCGATCGCGGATGTGGGATCCCAACACCAGCAGATCCGACTTGAGTGAGGCCGCCTTGCTCAACAGCGCAAGGTGGGGGAGGAGGCCCCCGACGACGATGAAAGCGTGCCTGACCCCAGTCAGAGAAACCGTGCAAAACCGCCTCAGATGACTCATGGCATGCCGACGATCGCTCTCGAAATCTTCCCTGGAATACTTCGGATGGGGCGGAATGGGAACCATGTGGACCGGGATCACGGCGGCGTCGGCAAATCTGGCCATCCGTGCGGCAAAAAGCAGCGCGCACTCACAGGCCGGTGAAAAATCGATCCCCACGATCACGTTTCTCATCCCTTCCCCGAGGAGTCGAACCGGCCGATTGATCACCATGACCGGACACCATTCGCGAGTGATAACGCCTTTCACCGTGCTGCCGATTCGGCCCACGACGGGCAGGTCTTTCTCTGTGGTCGACCGTCGGCTTTGGTGACCCAATACGATCAGGTCGGCCCCCATATCAGCGGCGGACCTCGTAATGACCGGCCACGGCTGTCCTCGGTCGATCTCGACTTCAACGGCCGGAAGGTCCCGTAAAGCGGTCTTGTAGATATCCAGAAGTTGATTGCGTATCGTGGGAGCGCCATCAGGCGCCCGATCCTGCCGACCGGATCTCTCTGTGTCGATAGTCTCCTGTACAAAGACCACCCGGAGCCGAGCGCCGTGGAAACGGGCCAGATCCGCCCCCGCAAGGACGACAGGATC
The DNA here is from genome assembly GCA_050122915.1 of Desulfobacterales bacterium. Classification (GTDB taxonomy): domain Bacteria; phylum Desulfobacterota; class Desulfobacteria; order Desulfobacterales; family UBA5852; genus CALNZV01. Next base: position 1,710 of record JASFIA010000385.1, read on the forward strand.
CGTCGTGTCGATTCGGTCGGTCGCTGCCAAAATGGCTGAAAGCATAACGGTTACCCATCAGTGAACCCGTTGCGGCGATTCGGGAATACGCGATTGCTCGGTGGGGGTCTTTGCGGAGCCGACAGACCCGGATAATATATCCCCTATGGTGTCCGGCATTGGGGCGGTGCCGCTGACACGAATCAACATCCGGGGATTCACGTCGGTAAACGGTTGATAACGCTCTTTGAAGCCAGAGAAGTGCTGCGGCCTGGCATCGGAGACCCCCGACCGGTGCTCCCGCCTCTTCAGCCGGTCCATGAGAACGCCATCGGGTGCCAGACATTCCACGAACCATATCCGGACATCGTGACCGGTGCCCACTTGGAGGAGCTGGCGCCGATGACGGCGGCGACTGAAGGTGGCGTCGAGGACTACCGAGCGCCCCTCCGCCACTAACAGCCCTGCCCTATCGATCAATTCCTTGTAGGTCCGGTGATCAGCGTCCTCGCTGTAGATCCCATTGCTATCCGTCGTAACGGCGGCCCGCCAGGGATCCAGCCCGAACATCTCCTTTCGAATCACATCCGATCGAAGACACGCCACCCCAAGGGTCTTGGAAAGGGCCTTTGCAAGGGTGCTTTTTCCCGATGCCGGCATGCCGCAGACAACCCAGACAGATGGGCGCTCGACTTCCAGGGCGTATCGAAGGGCCAATTCAAGATGGTGTTCCACCTCCCGACAGCCTTTGTCCTTCTCCTCGATAGAATCGGAACCCGATGTCAGACGAATGCAGCCGACCTTGCACCGGACCATGGCCCGGTAGCACTTGTAGAAGGGTAAAACGGCGTAGGCTTGGCAGTCGCCGGTCAGTTTCACGTATGACTCGGTCAGAGCGACCGCCAAGTCCTCTGCACCCCGAAACTCAAGATCCATCGCCAGAAAACCAATGTCGGATGCGGCATCTATGTAGCGAAGCCGGTCGTTGAACTCGATACAGTCAATCAGTTGAATGCGTGAGTCCTCTGTAAAATAGATGTGATCGGTTCGAAGATCGCCATGGCCATCGACAATTTTGCCGGTGCGGATGCGGTCATCAAAGAGGCCTTTCCAAAGGGTCAGGAAGGATCGTGTAGCCTCCCGAACGGCGAGAAAAGAGGCCTCGTCGAAAACCGTGCCCGCGTGACTCTGTGTCTGAGCAAAATTTTCCTCGCAGGCATCGTAAAGCCGCTGCCAGTAGGAATTTGATAGCGCCGGATAGCGGTCTGCCTGCCCCAAGTAGAAGCCCGTCAACTTCTCGGCCAGCCGTCGGATCTCATGAATCAACGGGGTTTTTCGGGCAACCAGAGAGGCCAAAGACCGGCTCTCGTCCAGCTGATTCATTTTCACCGCATATTCAACGATCTTCCCCCCTTCCCCGAATTGGTAGCCGCCGCGGCGATGACTAATGGGAATCACTCCGCAATAGACACCCGATGACAGCCGTCGATTGAGGTCAACCTCTCTGCGGCAGTTTGCCCGCCGCTTTTCCAGGGTCGAAAAATCGAGAAATCCCAAATTCACAGGCTTCTTGATTTTATAGACCCTCTTTCCAGTCAGAAACACCCGGGAAATATGCGTGTCCCGAACCTCTATCCCCTGAGTGGCATGAGGGTAGAAATCAGCTGTTCTCATGGCCCGGGTAATCGCTTCCAGATGGCGGCCGCTCATGGGAAAGCCTCCCTGAATGCCTGAGGCAAGAGACGGAAAAGGACACGAACGATGACGGCAAGTCTTACAGATTCAACGGCAGTGCAATCGGAAGAGGTGGCGCCGGTTAATGGATGAATTAATCTACCTATGAAAATAACCCATATCCAGGCATCGTCCAGCGGCTGTTTGTTGGGGATAGGAAAAGTCGGCGGAAAAAAGCGAATCCGTTGGGATGACGACACCCTCAGAGGAACCGAAATTAGGTCGGAAAGTCGATACCGAATGAGCAAGCGCGGGAAACA
>JASFIA010000386.1:0-3659 GCA_050122915.1 Desulfobacterales bacterium
GTCCACCCGAGGACATCGACGCAACGGATCAACTCAAGAAGGATCAGGCATCCCTTTTGAGAGAAATGCACGAGCAAGTCAACCAGTTGGACTTGGCTTCAAGCCAACAGGCTGAAGGGTTTGACGCTCTGTTCGATTCGCTGGAAGATCAGAAGAATCTGCTTGCCTGCACACCGTCCATCCGCCCAACGAACGGATGGATCTCTTCCAGCTTCGGCAATCGCCGATCGCCTTTTACCGGTCGCAGAGAATTTCATTCGGGTCTGGATATCGCCAACCGGAGCGGCACGCCCATTGTGGCCACTGCCAACGGTGTCATTCGTTTTGTGGGAAAGAAGGGTCTGCTGGGCACCCTCGTGGTGATCGATCACGGCCATGGGATGTTAACCCGTTATGGTCATCTGGCCGAGGGATTGGTCAAAAATGGGGAAAAAGTCAAGCGGGGTGATGTCATTGCAAAAATGGGAAACACGGGGCGGAGCACCGGCCCTCATTTGCACTACGAAATCCGTCTCAACGGGGTTCCCATCAATCCATCGAACTATATTATCAACTGACGCAAACGGTCGCCGGGCGCCATCCACCGGCCCTCTGAAAAGCGCCTCTCCTCTGCACCATTCCATATGTTTCCGATGTCATCATCATTCCCCTGAGACCCTGCCGGATCCCATCGCAGCATGTACAGCTGCGCTGCCATGCCTTAACTTTATATGGCACTGAAGCCGCTCCCCGGCTGTTTTCATTTCCCTCTCGCTATCAAACCGTTTTATGGTAGAATAGTCGGAATTTAGAACCCTAACCATGCCACAAAGGAATGTATCACCTCATGTTAGCGAAAGTGCTCACCAAGGTGTTTGGCAGTAAAAACGAAAGAGACCTCAAAAAACTATCGCCGATAGTGGAGCAGATCAACGGACTGGAAGCGCACATCCAATCATTGTCGGATGACGAGTTGAGAGGTAAGACCCGGTACTTCCGTGAACAGCTCGGAAACGGTGCCACGGTTGACGATATTCTCCCCGAAGCATTCGCGGTGGTCAGGGAAGCGTCTTCAAGATCCCTGGGGATGCGTCACTTTGATTGTCAACTCATCGGCGGTCTCGTGCTCCACTATGGTAGAATCGCTGAAATGAAGACCGGTGAGGGGAAAACACTGGTCGCCACGCTACCTGCCTATTTGAATGCCTTGACAGGGAAAGGTGTTCACATCATCACCGTCAACGATTACCTGGCTCGACGCGATGCCGAGTGGATGGGTCAGATCTTCAGATTCTTAGGGCTATCGGTGGGGTGTATTCTTCATGGGTTGACGGACGAGGAAAGAAAGGAGGCCTACGGATCTGATATCACTTACGGCACAAACAATGAATTCGGTTTCGACTATCTCAGAGACAACATGAAGTTCGATCCGGAATCCATAGTTCAAGGGCATCTCCACTATGCCATTGTCGATGAGGTCGATAGCATACTCATCGATGAAGCCAGGACACCTCTTATCATTTCCGGGCCCGCAGAAAAATCGACGGAACTCTATCATGACATCGATAAGATCGTTCCAAGGTTAAAAAAGGATGTCGATTTTTCGATCGATGAAAAGGCAAGGACCGTCATCATGACCGAAGATGGCGTTGCCCATGCCGAGAAACTGCTGGGTATCGATAATTTATACGATCCCAAGCACATCGACTTGCTTCACCACGTGAATCAGGCCCTGAAAGCGCACAACCTATTCAAGCGGGACGTGGATTATATCGTGAAAAACGGTGAAGTGATCATCGTCGACGAATTTACCGGTCGGCTGATGCCGGGCAGGCGATACAGCGAAGGCCTTCATCAGGCGCTTGAAGCCAAGGAATCGGTAAGGATCGAAAACGAGAATCAAACCTTGGCCACTATCACTTTTCAGAATTACTTCCGCATGTACGACAAATTGGCGGGAATGACCGGAACGGCAGATACGGAAGCCGCAGAATTCAAGAAGATTTACGATTTGGATGTCGTGGTGATTCCCACAAATAAATCCATGATCAGGAAGGATTATCCTGATGTGATCTATCAAACCCGAAAGGAAAAATTTGACGCGGCTATTGAGGAAATCCTGGAACTCAATCGAAGCGGTCAGCCGGTCCTGGTCGGAACGGTGTCCATCGATATTTCGGAATCCTTCAGTAAAAAGCTAAAAAAGCGAGGGATTCCCCACTCCGTCCTCAATGCCAAGAACCACGAAGGGGAGGCGGAAATCATCGCACAGGCAGGACAGCGGGGAGCGCTCACCATTTCCACGAATATGGCCGGACGAGGAACCGACATCGTGCTGGGGGATGGCGTTAAAGAATTGGGTGGGCTGCACATTCTTGGCACCGAGCGTCACGAGAGCCGCCGCATAGACAATCAGCTGCGGGGACGGTCCGGACGGCAGGGCGATCCGGGATCGTCCCGGTTTTATCTGTCATTAGAGGACGACCTGCTGAGAATATTTGGCGGTGAGCGGATAGGGTCGATCATGAGCCGACTGGGATTGGAGGAAGGCGAACCCATCGAGCACAACCTGATCAGCCGAGCCATTGAAAATGCCCAATCAAAGGTGGAAGGTCACAACTTCGATATCAGAAAGCAATTGCTCGAATATGATGACGTAATGAACCAGCAGAGGGAAGTGATCTATCGGCAGCGCCGAGAAGCTCTTTTCGGCGACGATCTTAAAGAGGTCGTTGAAGATATGATCCGTGAACTGGCGGGCGGCATTGCTGAAAGTTACGCCGACGAGCGGGCCCATCCGGAAGATTGGGATTTCCAGGGAGTGAAGGAGGCGGTTTTCAAGCAGTTCAATTTTCGACTGGAACCGCCCCAGGAGGACACGCTGGATGCATTGACGGCGGAAAGCTTTGGCGACTACATCGCAGAGGCTGCTGTGGAAGCATACACCCAAAAGGAAGAAAAAATCGGCAGCAGCGACATGCGAGCTCTGGAGCGCATTGTCATGCTTCAGACGGTAGACGCGTTGTGGAAAGATCACCTGCTCAGTATGGATCACCTCAAAGAGGGAATCGGTTTACGGGGATACGCGCAGCAGAATCCTTTGATTGTCTATAAAAAAGAAGGGTTTGAGCTGTTTCAAGATTTAATCTCCAGAATTCGAGAGGAGACCATTGGGCGCCTTTTTAGAGTTCAGCTTGTGGAGCCGAGCAGTATCGAAGCCATGCGAACACCGCAGGAACAGAACCTTCACTATTCCGGTCCCGAAGAAAGGCCGAAGAAGAAACCAGTGAGGCGCAGTCAGAAAAAAGTCGGACGCAATTCTCCATGCCCCTGCGGAAGCGGGAAGAAGTTTAAGCACTGCTGCGGTCGATGACCGCCTGAGACGACCGAGTTGGCCTGATGCACAATCGACCTGACAAAGTCGCATTCCTTGAAAAGCTTCAATCGGGTGGTTTCAACATCCCTGATTTTATCTACCTTTCCTCCGAAGCGCTTGAAAACGACTGTCAGAAGGCCATTACCGCCTTTCTGGGGTCCATAAACGGGGCTGTCTGTGTCATCGTCAGAAGCGCCCATCCTCTCGAAGCCCACTTTAAAGGGGGAACGTTTGACTCTTTTGAGTCGACAGCGGATCTTGACGGGATACGGTTGGCCTTTCGAAAGATTGTCCGCTCCTGCGG
>JASFIA010000387.1:0-3658 GCA_050122915.1 Desulfobacterales bacterium
AGGCGCAGAAATTGTCGCATCCCTGCATGACGGTGACGAAACGCGTCACGCCGCCGCCTTTTCTGGACGGTGATCCGCCGGTCAATTCACTGATGGCATCTGCGAATGCGACATCTACGATGGGTTGCCGGCGGGCCATCACCTGGTCGATCAGGCCGGGCAGCCGCTCGATGGCGTGGGTGCCGAACACGAGATCGACCATGGGCATTCGTGAGAGGATCCTATCACCCTCCTGCTGTGCGACACAACCGGCCACGCCGACCACCAAGCCGGGATTTTGGCGCTTCAACTTGGCCAGACGGCCGAGAAAACTGAACGCTTTCTGTTCGGCTTTGGCCCGGATCGCACAGGTGTTGACGATCACCAGATCGGCTTCCTGGAGTCGAGTGGTGGATGTGTATCCCATCGGCGCCAGGATCCGAACGATCATCTCCGAATCGTTCGCATTCATCTGACATCCGATGGTGTTGATGAATAATTTGCGTTGAGTCATGGGCCGTCAGCAACCATTGGGCGATAGGGGTTCGATTCGAAGGCGTTCATCGGCAATCAGTCGATGGATCAACTCATCGACTTCCGCCTCTCGATCCGGGGCAATGATCAGACGCACAACACCGTCCTGGGGATGCTCGGTCGTCAGCACCGCGAGACCGTCATATGCCTCGAGGATGAAGCGAAAGTAGCCAATCTCTTTTCGATCGACTCGGATAAGGCGTTCCGAAGATCTCAGGGGTCGATTCATGTGTCGTCAGCAATCTTTCCGGCGGCATGACCCCTGAGTAGCGACGGGACCCTGCGGGCGTGGCGGACCACTCATTGGACGTGATCGAAAAGTATAACCATATCCGGTTGCTTTTCAAGCAAAATATCCCCAGCAACCCCCTGGCCAATCGGTGCAGGCGGCAGGTACCGGTTGTTGTTTTAGGGCCGATAGGCTATAAGCAGCGCCCATGAAACGTCCCTGGATCGTTGCCACCCCCACCCCAGAATCGATCTCCCGACTCGTCAGCGCAACCGGCGTCGATCGCGTCACCGCCGCCGTTTTGGTCAATCGCCACCTGGGCGACCCCGATGCGGCCGCCGAGTTCCTGAATCCCACTTTCGGAAGCCTTCTCCCGCCGGATGCCGTCAAGGATCTCCAGGAAGCGGCCAACCGGCTTGCCGACGCCATCGAGGACCGGGAAACCATACTCGTGTTCGGCGACTATGACGTGGACGGTATTACAGCCACGGTGCTTCTGGTGGATTTCATCCGGCAATCCGGGGGAATCGTCGACTATTACATCCCCCACCGAATGTCCGAAGGCTATGGGTTTCAGCCAGACCACATCGACCGGGTAATCCTCCCGTCCCAGGCGACCGTGGTGGTGACGGTCGACTGCGGCATCACCAGTTTCGATGCCGTTCAGCAAGCCGCCAATAGGGGGATTGACGTCATCATTACCGATCACCACACCCCCTCGGATCACATTCCCGAAGCCCTGGCGGTGGTCAACCCGAAACAGGCGGATTGCGATGCCTGCCTGGATCATCTCTCCGGCGTCGGCATGGCGTTTTATCTGCTCATGTTGCTGCGGAAGTGTTTGAGAGATCGGCGGTACTGGCAGCACAGGGCGGAACCTAACCTCAAGCGGTTTTGCGATCTGGTGGCCCTGGGGACCGTCGCCGATATGGTTCCCCTGCTGAAGGAAAACCGCGCCTTCACCCGTGCAGGCCTCGGGGTCATCGAAGAGGGGCTGAGACCCGGCATTCAAGCCCTGCTGGCTGTCAGCGGGCTGGGGTCGTCCCCCATGCAATCCGATGACATCGCATTTCGGCTGGCCCCCAGAATCAACGCTGCTGGCCGGATGGACCGCGCCGACATCGCGGCAAGACTCCTGTTGACCGATAACCTCGAAACCGCATCGGCGGAGGCCAGGCGGCTCGACGATCTCAATCGCCAGCGCCAGGACATTGAGAGGCGGACCGTCGAGGCCATCAGGCATGCCCTGGAATCGACCCCGGGAGCCCTCGATAGAAGCACCATCGTCATGGCGGACAAGGACTGGCATGAAGGGGTTCTGGGCATCGTCGCCTCCAGAATCGTCCGGCACTATGGACGACCCACGATTCTGCTGACCGTCAATGAAGGGCTGTCCAAAGGGTCCGCCCGCGGGGTCTGCGGACTCGATCTTTACGAGGCCTTGAATCGCTGCCGGGCGGATCTGATCTCTTTTGGGGGCCATGCCATGGCTGCCGGCCTCCGGTTGAAGGTTAGCGACCTCGAGCGCTTTCACGACCGGTTCGACGCCGTCGTGGCGGAAACCCTGACGACATTGCCGGTCGTCGATCCCCTCCTCATCGATGCGGAAATCGATCTTACCCGAATCGACCCCCGGATGATGGATAATTTCGAGCGATTGAAGCCCTTCGGGCAAGGCAATCCAGAACCCGTTCTCATGAGCCGTGACCTTCTTGCCGACAACTGCCGAGTGATCGGCGATCGTCATCGGAAGTTCGTTTTGGTGCAGAGCGCACGGGGCCGAACCGTCCGAATGCCTGCTATTGAATTCAACAGCCGGTTGGAGGAAACGCTGCCACGGCGACTTTCCAGAGCTGCCTTCCATCTGAAATGGAACACCTGGAACGGAACCCGATCGCTCCAGGCGGTCATCTGCGGGTTCGACGCCTAACGGGGGTGGCGGCGCCCTCCGGTCAATCGGTTACGAGCCCAACAGGCACCTGATATCGCACCGATATTTTTCTTGCAAAGCAAACCGCTTATCCCTATTATGCTTCACACTTTGGCGATCGCTTGTCCTCTGGACCGGTCGACCGCCCTTTGCCGACCCAGACAGGAAGGGGGAGACACCCAATGGCAAAAGTTTTTCGTCCCAGTACGCGGGAATCCAGCATTCTGTCAAAAATCGAATCCCAGAAAGAGCATGCACGACGCTCGGCCCTCGCCGGCATCGCCTCCTGCATCGACCCCCTTTCAAACGCCCTTGCATCGAAACTGGTTGAGAACAAGCTGGTCGAAACCGTCAACAAGAACGGTCTGGAGGAGTTGTTCTACAAGTGTCTCGACAGACTCGGTCGCGCGGACGATTTCGACATCGACTACAAAATCGCCCCCCACAGAAACCTGGTACCCAATCCCCACGTGGTGAGCATGTTCCTTACCGCCTTCGTTCTTGAAGAAGTGATCAACCACAAGGACACTGTCGATGTCTACGGATCAGATGAAGAAATATACGCCTGCATCGACACCCAGATCAAAAAACACCTATCCTAAACTCCCATGCGACCGCGGTTCCACCCTCGCCTGGTAAATGGGCCTTTCGGGGACCCCGTCCTTTTCTGCAGCCTTGCCTTTGAGCGTCGTGCCTTCCTCTTTGACGCCGGGGAATTGGGGCATCTGTCGCCCAGAGACCTGCTCAGGGTTTCACACATCTTTGTCTCACATACCCATATGGACCACTTCTGCGGGTTCGATAAGCTCCTGCGTCTTTTTTTGGGTCGGAAAAAAATCCTTGACGTCTTCGGCCCCCCCGGCTTTTTGGGCAACATGGCAGGAAAACTGTCCAGCTACACGTGGAACCTGGCCCACACCTTCGATAGCGAACTGCGACTTCAGGTCACAGAGATCCATGAAAACGAATGTCGCATCGGTGAGCTA
>JASFIA010000388.1:0-3654 GCA_050122915.1 Desulfobacterales bacterium
CGATTCGGAAAATGCCATGAGGGCGGTAACCCAAGTGGCAAATACCTTCAGCAAGGACACCCTGGTGACGCTGTTCAGCGTCCTGCCGGATACCGCCACCCTTTGCGACATGAACAGTCCTGAGCTAACCCCACTTTTCCGCTCCCAGCAGGCAAGCTTCTGCCAGCTCGAGGACAAAAAACGGACCCTCGTCAACGATGCCCTGGACAAGGCGAAGACGACGCTTATCGATGCCGGCTTCCCTGAGACCCACATCGACATCCGGATGGAGGTCAAGAAAAAGGGGGTGGCCCGGGACATTATCCATGCGGCCGAGTCCGGCTACGATCTGGTCGTTTTGGGAAAGCACGGTCTATCCAGCATCAAGGACTTCTTCATGGGCAGTGTGTCCCAGAAGGTGATTCAACTGGCAAAGAACATCTCGATCATGGTGGCCGTTTGACCCTACATCGTTGGCAGCCTGTGCCTTACCGAGCCGGCAGCAGAGGAGAGTGACACGACTATGGCCTTCAGCGTCAAAGACATCCTTAAAATGGAGGTGGCCCCGGCCCTGGGCTGCACAGAGCCGGTGGCCATCGCCCTCGGAGCGGCTGCTGCGGTGGGACTCCTGCCCTCGCGTGAGGTCGAAAAACTGGATATCTGGGTCGACCCCAACATCTACAAGAATGGTATGGCCGTTGCGATTCCCGGAACCGGCGGCCTGAGCGGCCTCGATACGGCATCGGCGGTGGGGGCTTTCGGCGGGGACGCCCAGCGGGGACTTGAGGTATTGGCGTCCGTGGACGCATCCGCCGTCTCCCGGGCCAGAGACCTGATCGAACGGGGGGGGGTCGATGTGCATCTCCTCGAGGATCATCAGGGGTTGTACATCCGCACCCAGGCCCGATCGGGGAAGAATGTGGCCGAGTCCGTCATCGAAAAACTCCATGACAACATCGCCTTTCTTTCCCTGAACGGACAGCCGGCGGACGTCGGTTCAGAGGGAAAACCGCCCGACGACGGGGCCAGGAACCGGCTCGAAGCCCTCGAATCCTGGCTGAAGTCCCTGGCACTCACAGAGTTGATCGACTTGATAGACGGTCTTGACGAGGAGGATTACGCCTTTCTCGAAGAGGGCGTTTCCACCAATATGCGTCTGGCGGATTACGGCCTCAAGCACGGGTCGGGACTTGGCATCGGCATGGCCTTCGAGCGGCTGGTCCGTCAGCGGCTCATCTGCCGGGACATGGTGCTGGCGGCCCGCATTCTTGCATCGGGAGCCGCCGACGCCAGGATGGCGGGGATCAATCTGCCGGCCATGAGCTCGGCAGGAAGCGGCAATCACGGCTTGACAGCCATTTTGCCCATTCGTGCGGTATGGGACTTTGTGGACTGCAGCAAGGAAACCTTCCTCAAGGCCATCGCCCTTAGCCATATCCTGACGGGAACCATCAAGGCCCATACCGGCCGATTGTCGGCCGTCTGCGGTTGTTCGGTGGCAGCGGGGGCAGGCGCTGCGGCGGGTGTGACCTATCTTCTGGGTGGGTCCACTCGGCACATATCCGGAGCCATCTGCAACCATATCGAGGATTTGGCGGGGGTTATCTGCGACGGCGCCAAGGCGGGCTGCTCCATTAAACTGGCCACGGCAGCCGGTTCCGCGGTTCGGGCCGCTCTGTTTTCCTTACAGGGCGTCTATGTGGCCCCGACCGACGGGATCGTCGGGCTGTCGGCGGAAAAAACGCTGGAAAATGTGGGCCTCCTCAGCACCCAGGGCATGATCGATACGGACCGCACCATTTTGAGGATCATGCTGGAGAAGCGCTTCAGACCTCAATGAGCGTCGGGGTGGGCCCCTGTGGCGGGCCCCCTGACCTTCAAGAGGAGAACGGCGCCCAAAATAAATAGAACGAGCAGTGAGCCGATACCCCAGCGGGACGCCAGTCGCGAGACGGCAATCAGCTCGTCGGCGCTGGGGTCGGAAGGCATCAGCCAGTATCGCGCCACAAGGGTCACCGTCGCCACCAGGGCCGGGCCGATGATGGCCGCGAACTTGCCCAACATGTTATAAAAACCGAAAAACTCGCCGGAGCGATCGGGAGGTATTAGGCTCGCATAGTAGGAGCGGCTCAGGGCCTGAATCCCCCCCTGGACAAGACCGACCCCAGCCGCCAGCACATAGAACTCCGCCTTTCGGGTCATGAACGCTCCCCATAGGGTGATGGCCATATAGCAGCCGATGGCCAGAAAGATCGATTTGCGGGTTCCCCATTTCTCCCCCAATTTGCCGAATCCGACCGCCGCCGGGAACCCGATGAACTGAACCGCCAGAAGGGCCACCACCAGATCGCCGGCATCGAATCCCAGGGAAAGGCCGTAGTCCACGGCCATGCGGATGACCGTGTCAACGCCGTCGATGTAGCACCAATAGGCCGCCAGAAACCAGAAGGCGGGTCTGTAGTGCCGGGCGTCCCGCAGGGTCTGAAGGATCTGGGCACCTCCCCGACCGATGTCGGCCATTATGGTCTGCCGCGGCCCATCATCCCCGGGGGGCTCTTTTACCCAAAAGGCGGTGAAGAGAGAAAAAAAAGCCCACCACACCGCGACGGTCATAAACGAGATGCGGACTGCCGATGTGGTGTCGACGATGCCGAAAGCCCCCGGAGACGTGGTCATCAAAACATTGAACAGAAACAGAAGGCCGCCGCCGAGGTAGCCCATGGCAAAGCCCAGACTGGACACCATATCCATCCGACGGCCCTCCGAGACAATGGGAAGCAGGGCGTCGTTGTAAATGTTGGCGCCGGAGAAGCCAACAATGCCGACCGCATAAGCCGCAACCGCCAACATCCATTGGCCTTCCCGAACCCAGAACAGGCAGGCGGTCGCAAGGGCTCCCAGGTAGGCGAAGCACAGCAGGTAGCGTTTTCGGCGGGAAGCACGGTCCGCAAGCGCCCCCAGGAAGGGGGCGAGTAATGCTACCAGAAGGCCCGCCGCCGCATTGCCGAAACCGAGTCGGGCGGTGCTGATGTTGACATCGGCGCCGTGGCTCCAGTAGGTTTTGAAGAAAATGGGAAAGAAACCGGCCATCACAGTTGTGGCAAATGCCGAGTTGGCCCAGTCGTAAAATGCCCAGCCCCAGATCGGTTTGCTTCTAAATGTCACGGAGCGCCTCCGCAGTCGACGGGTGACCCCTGTCGACGGTTACTATTGCCCCGGCAGGCCTGTTGTCAATCGCCGGGAGCCTCGCTGGGACGGTTGAGCCTTCAATGCCGCCGCCGGTTTGCCGGCGGGCGGGGCACCGCCTGTTTCGACATCGCCGGATCGGATCCACCATGACCCTAATAGATCACCCCGGGCGGACGACCCGGTGGATGCTTATCGGATCCCTCCTGATCGCCTTGGCTGCTGCAGCCGCAGTTATCGGCTACGCCCTCTGGACCAGCAACCGGATCGAGGAACGGTTCTCCGGACGGCGCTGGCAGCTGCCGTCCACGGTTTATTCGGACGTCACCCTCCTTTACCCGGGCCTTTCCGTGAACCGCCAGTTGATCGCTGATCTCCTGGACAGACTCGGCTACCGGACCGTGGACCGTCTTCCGGAGGGCCCCGGCGAGATGCGGCTTTCCCAGGGCCGTTGGGAGCTGTTTCTCCATGGCCTCAAAACGCCCGATC
>JASFIA010000389.1:0-3650 GCA_050122915.1 Desulfobacterales bacterium
CGCTCCCCAGAGAAGAAGCCTTCGCTGGCGAATCTCGCTGTATAGCTGAGCGGCCAGACGATCGGAGGCCTTGTTGCCGTCCTCGGCGAAACTTTTCAGGGTGAGAACCGTTCGGAGCAGGTGCCGATCCACGGGGTACAGGTGGTATTCGTCATACTGGATCCGATCGACGATGTGTCGGAAGGCCGGAATGAACCCCACCAGCAGCCCGGTGCTGAGCATGGAATTGAGGACGTTGAAGATGGGCGCCGGCGATAACAGGATCTTTTCGAAGGATTTGACCACCGTGGGGGAAGAGCGTAGTTCCCGGTCCATGAGGTGCCGGAACTCGTAGACGACCCGACGGGCTTCAGCACTCAACGGAAGCTTTAGTCTGGCGCTCTCCTCGAAAATCTTGATTAGCAATTCCGGCTGTTTGGGGATATGGCGCGTCGACGGGAAATGAAGCGCATCCTTGACGACTTCGATGCCGTCCACCTTGGCCACTTTGGAGCGGCGCCTGTGGCGCTTGTTCTGTTTGACGTACCCTTGTTCAAACAAAAACATCAGGTGCTGTTGTTTGACAAACTCCATATGCTGGTGGAGATCCCCAAGGAATCGTTCCACCGGCTGCTGGCCATTGGAAACTTTGTAACCCAGGCGTTTGGCCAGCATCATTTGATTCTCGAAGTTGAGCCGGTCGTATTTGCGGCCATTGATCAGGTGAAGATGGTTTCTGACGAGAAGAATGAAATCGAGAGCGGCCGTCAATTGCCTGTATTCACGGTGGGAGAGATACCCGAAATACTCCAGGTCTCTGGGCTCCTTGATCTTGGATTTGATTTTAGCGATCCACAAGAGGGTGTGGTAGTCCCGCAGACCCCCAAGCCCTTCCTTGAGATTGGGCTCGAGAAGGTATGACGAATCGCCGAACTGGAGGTGGCGCTCTTCATTGGTTTGCACCAGCCAGTCGATAATTTTTTTTCCTTTTCGATGGATGACCTTTTCCCACAGCTGATCGATCAACTGGGTATAGAGATTGGACATTCCACACACGAAGCGGGCGTCGAGCAGTGGCGTGAGGATTTCGAAATCCTTCCCGGCCAAAGAGATGCATTCTTTAAAGGAGCGCGTTGCATGCCCCACATCGAGTCCGATATCCCACAGGGGGTAGACGATTTCCCGTATCAGCCCTTCTGCCGATGACGGGAGTTCTTTTCGGAACAAGATCAGCAGATCGACGTCGGAATGGATGCACTGATCGGTCCGGCCATATCCACCAAGAGCGACGATCGCATAGGGGTTCCGATCGATCCCCATGCGCGGGCCGACATGACTGCCGGCAAAGCTGTTCTGAAAGTAATCGTCGATCAGCCGCGCATGCCGCTCCAAAAACCGGCGGTTGCCCGCGGTGACAAAACTGCGAATCAGTTTGTCCCGGTTGTGTTTGAGCTGGCTGGCTGCCTGTGTGTCTGCCATGTCCATCACCCATCCCGAATTCCGATAAAAATGCGCCGCAGTGGCTTGGTTTGCAGAACCCATGCCATGCAGCATTGTTGTTGTTTACATGCTGAAAATATTAATAATATCGTTTTTGTGGCAAAGAAATAACAAAGCGCTCAATGCAAATTTGTAATAATTTTCGTTCTAAAAATACAAATTTGAATGACTCCGTTTTTTAGGGCCATGTTTTCGGGGGGATAATGGATAGTGGAGGCCGACGAGGCGCCGGGCAGCCGCTGGACCGCCACACAGCACGGGTTGCCAGGGTCCGGGGGCGTTGCTTTTAATCGCTGCTCATGGCCTCGACGGCATGGATGGCTCGCCGGAGGATATCCACCATCTCATCGATCTGGGTCGGGAAATGGAAAACGCAGGTGGGAGAAGAAGGTGATCGCCCTGGATGCCGTCGACGCCTCCGCTGCCCCGGTAAACGCTTGATTGGCCACCTGAATGTTGACCTTGAGGCGTGGATCGAACCACTGGCGGCTTTGTTTGTCTCGAGCCAGTTCGATGCCTGCGAATAGGCCCGGCCCCCTGATATCGCCCACCATGTCAAAGTCGGAAAGGCTGTGGAGCCTCTCATTGAGATAGTCGCCCATCTCCTCGGAGCGTTCGACGAGATCGTTGTCCTGAATATAGCGAAGCACCGCAGCGCCGATGGCCGTTGACAGGGGGTTTTGCCCATAGGTGTGGCCCATGGACGAAGACTCCGGATCCCCGGCGAATGGTCTGGTAGATATCCTCCTTCACCATCAAGGCTTCCAGGGGCGTGCAGCCGGAACTCAACCCGTTGGCCATGACGGGTTCGGCGATAAAGGCGCCCACAGAGTCCGGCCCCTCGCGGAGGATGCTTCGCTCCAACTGGTCGGCGCCTTGCAAGCGGCAGGACTCGGGCACGTCTCCGAATCCGCATCGATAGCAATCGGCCGGCTCGATATGGGGAGTGTACTGAAATATGAGTAAATAATGGCTTCGCCTCGCCGTATGCTCCCCCCAAGGGCGAGGGCACCCGCCCAAACTGTCGGGCCATGGCCTCAGGAATCTCGGGTGCGGCGTGCCCGATGCTGACGGCACAGGCCCCCCCGGACCCGATGCCATGCTCGACAGCTTCGAGAAGCTCATTCACAGGGGGTACAACCGGCGAGTGACAATGATCCGCTCAATATTTTACAATTTTGTAGCGCACCTCGGTTTTTTGGTGGTTGCCGCGCCGCCCCGGGATGTCAATGGGCCGGTAACGTTTTCGTAGTCATTTCCATTGGTCACGGTCACCCCATCCCCTTTGTCGCACCTCAATCCAGCTGACTTAGAATCCGGTCCTTGTGCAAAGGGTCCAAGGACAATATCGCCCTTGCCTCTTCGGGGGTCGCCACTTCTCGCCCCACGCTCCGAGCAATGCCCACCACCGTATCGACCAAGGTCGAATTGGTGGCCGGTGAACCGTCCGGCAAGCGCAGATTGTCTTCGAGCCCCACCCGAACGTGTCCGCCCATGACAATGGCCGCGGCAGCCATGGGGATTTCGGCTCTGCCGATGCCCGCGACGGACCACGTGGACCCCTGGGGGATGAGTTCGGAGAGGAAGAGAAGGTGCTTGACCGTGGCGGGCATGGCGCCGGGCACCCCCAAAACGAAGTCGAAATGAAGCGGCGGCGATAACTGCCCTTTGTCCAACAAATACAGGGCATTTGATACCATGCCCGCTTCGAATACCTCAATTTCAGGCCTCACACCGGTCTCTTGGAATACACCGGAGAGAAAATCCAAAAAATCCGGAGCGTTTTCATATACCATGCCAGGCATGTTGCTTGAGCCGGTCGTAAAGGAGGCCATTTCGGGCATGAGGCGGACCGGGGCTGCCCGCTCCTCGCGGCCTTTCCCGGCTCTGCCGCCTGTTGAGAGTTGGAGGATGACCTCCGGGGAGGTATTTTTGACGGCGCGGACGATACGTTTGAATGCAGCGGGATCTAATGTGGGTCGACCGTTGTCATCTCTGGCGTGGATATGAAAAAGGGAGGCGCCGGCCAAGGAGCAGCGGCGGATGTCATCGGCAATCTCTTCGGCGGTGACCGGCAAGGCGGCATTCATGCCTTGGGTCGGCACATTACCGGTGAGGGCCACCGTGATAATCAGCTTTTCCATGGATCTCCCCTAGCGCCGGCTGCTCGA
>JASFIA010000390.1:0-3642 GCA_050122915.1 Desulfobacterales bacterium
ATAAATTCAATCTGGGTGATCCCGTCGTCATGGCCTGCGGGGCATGGGAAGGGGGGCCGCGCTGGATTCACGAGCACGAAGCGGTGTTGGACCCCGATACCAAAGGGTATATCGAGCGCCGGTGCAGCGACGCAAAGCGGGGGGCCATCGGATGACAGCCCCGTTCACCGTGCAACGCCTCAGCTTGCAAACGCCGCGATAATGTCTTTACGGGCATCCACATTCTGAAGGGTGACGTGGATGATGTCCTCGGGTTTCAGGTTGAGGCCGGCCGAAACGGGAATATCCACCTCGATCATATAGTCCGTGAGGAGAACCTGATAGTAATTGCGCCGGCGGGCCAATACGACGGCGCTTTCCCTTTCCCCAACCTTGGTTTCGAGATATTTCAGCAGCCAATATCGGTTCCGGCTGGATTGGATCTTGGACACCGCCGCCATTGGCGGTTGAAGTCCCTGAATGATTTCGGCCATTTCCTCCTGGGAGTAGGGCGTCTCGAGACCAAATACCGATCGAATCTGACGCTGAGTGATGAGATCCCCATATTTGCGTATCGGGGAAGTAGCCGTCGTATAGGCCTCTAATCCCAACCCGCTGTGATGCTCGGCCGCTGTTGAGAGAACGAACCGGCTGAGAAGCCGCCGTTGCATCCAGTTTTGAAACAAGCTGCCTTCTTCGCCGTTGTATAGACGCTCCCGGGGCGGCGGCTGCGAGCGAAAAATGGCCGGCACCGTCCGGCGTGAAAGAAATTGGGCCATCAGCCAATTGGCCATGATCATAAACTCGGAAACCAGCATGCGCGACGGGCTCTCTCGATTGACCCTGGAGACGTTCACGTCCCCGCGTTCCCCCATCCACACCCCAATGTCCGGCAGGGTGATCTGAATAGCCCCGTTGCTCAGCCGGAATTGTCTGAATCGCTCTGCGATTTTTCTGGCCTTCTGGACGTCCGGATCCTCGTCGGCAAGCAGATTGACATCGTAATAGGTGTATTGATGCCGAACACGGATCACGCTGGGTACCACGTCCCAACCGACAATATCGTGGTTGTCGTTGAAGTGGATGATGGTGCTGATGGCGGGTCTGAACTCCCCTTCCTTCAGACTGCAGACGCCCTCGGCAAGGGCGGAGGGGAGCATAGAGACCCGTTGATCGGGCATATATATCGAACTGGCGCGCTCACGGGCCTCCAAATCGACGGGGCTGCCCTTGGCCACGAAATAGCCCACATCCACGATATGGATCCCCAGCCGAGTGCCGTCCGGCCCCCTCTCGACACTGATGGCGTCATCGTAGTCGAGGGTGGCCTGACCGTCGATGGTCATGATGCGGAGATGGGTCAGATCACGCCGCCTGTTCGTGTCGGAAAACCGGGGCGGATCCGCCACCAGTCGCTCCGCTGAGCTGATCACCACCTCCGGGAAATCGACCGAAATGTGATGGCGAAGGAGATCCACGTTCTCGTCAGGATCGAACTCGCCGACGGCCACCAGCACCTGGAACCGCTTGTGGGGGTTTTCCATACCGGCGGCAGCGGCCAGTGCCCTGGACAGGCCAAAGTGGGGGCAGTCTTTCTCATACAGGTGATAGGATCGCAGAAGATCGACAACCGCCTTCTGATCGTCGGTGATGTCCGACCCCCACCGGTTCGGAAGCCCTTCCACCACCTTTTTGAGCCATGCACTGCCCTGATCGATGATGCGGCGTCTCCTGGCTTCTTCCCTCTGCCGCGCGGCCAGCTGCTCGACCTGCGCCTCTGTGTAGGGCAGAAAGCTGTCACTGCCGAACTTGAAATAGCGCCTGTTGCGAAAAAACGCCCTCACCACCGCAGATTCGTAATCGGGCCCCGGAGATCCCGGGAAACACAGGGCGGTCATTGTCGCGAGATCGACCCACTCCTGTTCGGAGCTCAGCACCTCCCAAACCTCTTTGGGGTCGACATCGGCAGCCGCCTCTTCACGGCGCAAGGCAAGATGTTTCAGTTTGTCGGTGAGCTGATGACGCCCCATGGATACGTCGAGACGCAGTTGACTTTTGTGGGACAGGCGTCTGGAACTGACGTTCACCTCCCGGTTGGCCTCGGTCAGCAGCCGAAGCCGCTCGTTCTTGACTTCGAGAACGACGGCACATACTATTTTCTCACGGTCGATGAACTCGACGATGCATCCGGTTTCCATAATCTTACAATGATATCAAGGTGCCTGTCCAAAGTCAATAAATTGCCCTCGGAACAAAATTTTTTAGGATTGATTCCAATGAGTTATATCAAACTACCCCCATCGGCCCCTCGGCGTCCGCCCCTGATGCGAAACGACACCGGTCCATCGACCTTTCCCACCACCCCCCGCCCGCCATCCCACTGCCGTCCGTACTGACGGTGACCGACCCCATGACATCCGCACGGCGACTCTATCCCTACCTCAAAGAAGGCCGCGCGAAGATAGCGTTCGGTCTGCTGGCTCTCATTACCGTCGACATTCTTCAGCTGTTGATCCCGCGCGTCATCAAAGCGGCCGTGGACGCCCTTACCATTACCGGCTCGAGCGCGTCCGATCTTCTGGGTTACGCCGCCGCCATCAGCGGCATCGCCATTTGTATCGGCGGGTTCCGTTATTTGTGGCGGCGGTGCCTCCTCGGCATGTCTCGACGGGTGGAGGAAGGCCTTCGAAACGACCTTTTCGACCAGATTCAAACCCTGTCGGCCAGCTATTTCGACCAAACGAAAACCGGGGACATCATGGCCCATGCCACCAACGACATCCAGCAGATCCGCATGGCCGCAGGCATGGGAATGGTGGCCATGAACGACGCTATCATCCTGGGCGCCGCCGCCATCGGATTTATGTCCTACATCAACCTGGAATTGACCCTGTACGTCCTGATACCCATGCCGTTTATCGTGTTCGGCACCCGCTTTTTCAGCCGCAAAATGCATCAGCGCTACCGGAATGTGCAACAGTCTTTTGCCGAGATGACCGAGGCCGTTCGGGAGCGATTTGCCGGTATTCGGGTCGTCAAAGCCTACGGATGGGAACAGGATTCCTGCCGCGCGGTGGCCAGTGAATCCAACCAATATGTGGCGGAAAACATCAAATTGGTGAGGGTGACCGGAGCATTCTTGCCGATGATGGTTCTCCTTACCAATGTGAGCATGGCCATCGTGCTGTATGCCGGCGGTATCAAAACCATGACGTTGGACATCACCCCCGGTGATCTCGTAGCCTTTATCAACTACCTGGGGCTCTTGACCTGGCCGATGATGGCCATGGGCTGGGTCACCAACCTGATTCAACGGGGGAAAGCCTCCCTTGACCGCATTGATGCCATTTTGTCCGTCATCCCGGATATTCGGGACCGGGATGGGGCAGTGCCCATAGCGACGGTGCCGTCGACCATTCGACTGGAATCGGTCACATTCGCCTATGCAAAGGACAGCCAGCCGGTCATCGACGACCTCGACTTGACCCTGAACCGGGGTGAGGCTCTGGGAATCGTCGGCCCCCCAGGGGGGGGGAAGTCGACCCTGCTCTCTTTGCTTCCCCGCCTCTACGACATCGACGACGGGGCCATTATGCTCGACGGCCTGGAGGGTCGACAGGTTCGGTTGTCAGATCTCCGGGCCGTTTTTTCCCTCTCCCCACA
>JASFIA010000391.1:0-3632 GCA_050122915.1 Desulfobacterales bacterium
CCAGATTGCCGGCGAACTCAAGCCCGATGCCGGCTCCATCCGATTCAAAGGAAGGCCAATCGACGACCTTCCCGTTCATCGGCGAACCGCACTGGGGATGGCGAGAACCTATCAGGTCACCAGCATTTTCAACGGGTTTGACACCTTGATCAACGTGGCCTTGGGGATTCAGGCCCGGGAAGGCCACCGGTTTCGTCTCTGGAAGCGGGTGGAAGACGACCACCGACTTCTCGGTGCGGCCATGGACGTGCTCAGGCGCATCGGCCTCGAGGACCATGCCCACACCCGGGCATCCAACCTGAGCCACGGGGACCAGAGAAAAGTGGGTATCGCCATGGCGTTGGCCACCTGTCCGGACCTGCTGCTATTGGACGAGCCCATGGCGGGGATGGGCCCTCGTGCCTGCGAAGAGATGGTAGATCTCCTGAAGAGTCTCAAAGGCCGGTACAGTCTGCTGCTGATCGAACACGACATGGAAGCAGTCTTTGCCCTTGCCGACCGCATCAGCGTTCTCGTCTACGGACGGATCATCGCCAGCGGCATCCCGGACGACATTCGGAGAAACCCGTCGGTGCAGGAAGCCTATCTCGGAGACGACAGCGGCGTTTCCTGTGGGAGGGCAACCGCCACATGACACCCCATCCCCCCCTGCTGACGGTATCCGGCATCGAAACCGACTACGGGCCGGTCCAGGCCCTTTTCGGCGTTCATTTCAGGATCTACCCGGGTCAGATGATGGCCCTTCTCGGCCGAAACGGCATGGGGAAGACCACGACGGTGCGGTCCATCATGGGGCTGACCCCTGCACGTTCCGGATCCATCCGGTTTGAGGATCAGGAAATCCGCCGCCGCCCCCCCCATCGGATTGCCCGCATGGGTATCGGTCTCGTCCCCGAAGGCCGTCAAGTGTTTCCCACCTTGAACGTGGAGGAAAATCTCAGGGCCACTGCCCGCCCCGTCACCGCCGCCAACGGCAGCCCCTGGGGACTCGACGACGTCTATGCCCTCTTCCCGGCACTGGCCGAACGGCGCCTGCTGTCCGGCAGCCGCCTCTCCGGAGGCGAACAGCAGATGCTCGCCATCGGCCGGGCGCTCATGACCCAACCCCGCCTGCTGATCCTGGACGAGGCTACCGAAGGCCTTGCCCCGAAGGTACGCCAGCTCATCTGGCGGCGGTTGACGTCCCTGAAGGCAGCAGGGCTCACCATTCTCATCATCGACAAGAACGTGGAAGCCCTGACGGACATCTGCGATCGGCTCACCATCGTGGCCAAGGGCCGCTCGGTCTGGTCCGGCACCGGCAGCGACCTTCGGTCCCATCCGGACGTCCGCCGGCGGTTTCTGGGGCTGTAGCCGACGGAGACATCGAAAAGACGGTTCCGAAAGCCGCCGTCCCCGTCGTCGACGGTCAATCCAGATCCAATTCGCGGTCTTTTATGGTATGCAGGGAACTATCCCCTTGGGAGCCGATCCCATTATGTTCTTCGATCGAAGAGGCCATTGCCAATGAGTTCAAATCCGACCCCCGTCCAATCCGTGTTGCTGGTTGACGACACCCCGGAAAACCTTCAAATGCTGGTTCACACCCTGCGGGATGCCGGTGCGAGACTGCTGATTGCCAAAGACGGAACCTCTGCCCTGACCATCGCCAGGAAAGCCCTGCCCGATCTGATTCTTCTCGATATCATGATGCCCGACATCGACGGTTTCGAGGTCTGCCGTCAGCTCAAATCGGAGGCGGCCACAGAAGCGATACCGATCATCTTCCTCTCGGCGTTGTCGGATACGACCGACAAGGTCCGAGGCTTCAATCTGGGGGCGGTGGATTACATCACCAAGCCTTTTCAGCCCGAAGAAGTCATTGCTAGAGTCGTCACTCACCTGACCCTTCACCGGTTGAGAAGGGAGGTACAGGACCATAGCGACCAGTTGGAAAGAGAGCTAAAAGTGGTATCGCAGATTCAGCGGGAGCTGCTGCCGGCGGGTCTCCCTGACATCCCTGGACTCTCCATGGCGGTTTTCTATGAAACCAGCCGCTACGCCGGGGGTGACTATTTCGATATCGTCCGGGTTTCGGATCACCGGTGGGGGATTCTGGTGGCCGATGCCGAAGGCCACGGGGCCCCTGCCGCCGTGATGATGGCAATGACCTGTGCGCTTTTCCGGTCCTGCGACAGCATTCACGGGAAGCCGGCACAGCTGTTGACGACGATAAACAACCACCTGTGCCGGGTGAACGATTCCAGCTTCGTCACCGCTGTTTACGGGGTCTACGACAGCCGGGATCGACGGCTGTGCTTGGCAAGGGCCGGTCATCCCCTGCCCATGGTTTACCGCCCGTCCGAGGATAGGATCATCACCCTGGCCAGCGAAGGGGTGCCGCCTCTTGGCTGGGAGCCCTACGACGATGTTCCAGAATCCCGCTTTTGCCTCGCCCCGGGGGATCGGCTGCTGTTGTATACCGACGGAGTCACGGAACGGTTCAACCCCCAGGGCACCGAATACGGTGAGGACCGGCTGGCTTCCCGACTGGCAGGCGGCCGCGGGACGCACCCGGGCGCCTTGACGCATTTCATTACCGACGATCTTGCGTTCTTCGCCGGAGGGCGGCCGGCAGACGACGACCAACTCATGGTTCTGGCGACCGTCGACGCCGACCCGCCGATCCAGGGGAATCTCTCATGAAACTCAGCCAGAAAATACTTCTCCTTTTCGGTATCACCTGCCTCGCGATCCTGGCAGTGGTCGGCGGGTTCGTCAACGCGCGGCTGGAACGGATCAAATTCGCGTCCATCACGGACAACTTTGAGGGTCAGCTGACCCACATCGATTTTGCTCTGACCGGTTTTTTCAGCAACGTCGAGGCGGACCTGATAGCCCTGACCCTTGACGACCGGGTAAGAACCCCGGATGATGAGGGCTTCACCCGCTTCACCCAGGCCGACCCGGAGACTTTCGAGTACCATATCGGGCCCCAGGAAAAGGCCATCATCGATATTTTCAACCGCTACCGGATCACCCACCCATTCGTCAACTCGGTCTACATGGGGCGGGAGAACGGCAGTTTCGTCCGCTCCCATCAGCGAACCCGCGCCACCCCCTACGACCCCCGCACCCGTCCCTGGTACCAGCTTTCCACCAGTCAGCCGGGGAAGGTCGTTCGCACGTCACCCTATCCGTCGGTGACCACGGCGGACATCAATATCGGGATGGCCACCGCTCTGGCCGACGGCGATGGGACGGTCTATGGCGTCGTGGGCATCGACATCACCCTGAACAACCTGACCGACTATATCAACAACATCCAAATAGGCCGTAAAGGCTGGGCCGCCCTGGTAGACGAATACGGCACCATACTGGTCGCCAGGGATCCCACCCTTCGGTTTCAGAACATCGCCGCGATCGATGCGGCCGTTGCCTCGGCGATTCAAACCCGCACCAAAGGCGTCTCGAGCTTTGTGAAGAATTCCGAGAAGCACTATTTCTTTTTCAACACCTCCAAGGAGCTTGGCTGGAAAATCGCCTTTGTCTTTCCGGCCGAAGACATCGACAGGGAAGTCCAGGGACTGGTGATCCGGGTTTGCCTGGCCCTGCTGGTCGCCCTCGCCTTGCTGAGCGGCCTGACCTTGATG
>JASFIA010000392.1:0-3600 GCA_050122915.1 Desulfobacterales bacterium
GGAAATTTCCTCCAAAAGCCTGCTGACCATTTCCTACAATCTGCCGGTCAAAATCGAGATCATCCTGCCCGCAACCGAGTTGGAGGGGGTCCTCTCCCGACTCGAAACCATCGTGGAAGACGGTATCGTGGCTGTCAGGGAGGTGTCGGTTCGCTCCTATCGAACCCGTCATCGGCTTCTCCCGCGGCAAATTCGCATCAGGGACATCATGACCCGACATCCAGTGACGGTGACGAGGACGTCGCCCTTGGACGAGGTGGCCGGCGTGCTGTTGAGTGCCGTATTCGGGGGGGTTCCGGTGGTGGATGCCCTCGGAAGACCCGAAGGCATCATCACCCAAGGCGACCTCATCTACAAGGCCGGGATGCCCCTTCGCATCGGATTGGTGGCCGCGTCGGATCCGGAGCAGCGCAGCCGGATCGTGGGGCGGCTGGCCACGAAGAGTGCCGAGGCGGTCATGACCCCGTCGCCCATTTGTATCGAAGAATCCCGAGGCGTCGACGAGGCTGCGGACAAAATGATACGGCACCGCCTCAAGCGGCTACCGGTGGTCGACGATAAGGGACGGCTCGCCGGCATGATCTCAAGGGTGGACATATTCCAGACTATTGCCCGTGAAGCCCCCGACTGGAGCGCCCTTGCCCGCAGGAAAGTGGCGGTGGACCGCCTGCAATACGTCTCCGACATCATGCGGAGGGACACGCAGACCGTTGGGCCCGAGACACCGGTCGATGAGGTGATTCGGGTCATTACCGCCGACGACATCCAGCGGGTGGCTGTCGTCGATGGAGACGGAGGGTTTCTCGGCATGATTTCCGATAGGAATCTTTTAGATGCCTTTTCAGGGCGGGGCCTTGGATTCTGGGAATACCTGGCCTGCCGATGGAGAGCCCAGGACACCCGTGGCTGTCGAGGCGAGCTTCGGAAAACCCTCGAAGAGAAGACGGCTTCTGATGTCATGGAGACGGCGTTGGTGATCGTTGGAGAATCCACTCCCATCGAAGACGCCATTGGATTGATGATCGACAAGCGGTTGAAGCGCCTGCCGGTGGTGGATGCCGAAGGGCGGTTCCGCGGCATGATTTCCAGGGATGCCCTCCTCAAGACCGGTTACCGCAATCCGCGAAGCTGACGGGTTGTCGGCACGGACTGCCCCGGGGCCTATCTCGCATAAATTCCTATTGCGGAAAAAATATTTTTGTATTTATGGGTAAAACCCCATTTTTCACATTGACCATATTCCAAAAAAAGAATATATGGCCGTGATGGAAACCTTTCTGCAGGTGATGAAGGCCCTGTCCGATCCCACCCGGGTAAAAATTGTCAAGTTGCTTCAGCACAGAACCCTCTGTGTCTGTGAGATCCAGGCGGTTTTGGGTGTTGCTCAGCCGACGGTCTCCAAACAGATGAAGGTGCTGGAGGAGGCGGGGATCGTCAACTCCGAAAAACAGGGCCTTTGGGTAAACTACTCTCTGTCGGACGGACGAACGAGTCCATATGCGGCCAGCATTCTTGGCAACCTTCGGCATTGGCTGGAGGATGCCCCGGAAGTGGCGGCCGCTGTTCGGCAGCTGCCATTCGTGGATCGGGAGACCCTCTGTGGGAGGAGCCCCGCCGTTTCACCGGGAGCGCGGCCGACCCCGGAAAGACCCCTGGAGGCGGAGAAGACTCAATGAATATCAAGGTGTTGGGACCCGGATGTAAAAAGTGCGACAAAACCGAGCAGATCGTCAAGGAGGCCCTGGCGGAGGCCGGCGTCACGGCGACGGTTGAAAAAGTAACCGATATGATGCAGATTGCCAGCTTCGGCATCATGTCCACGCCGGCGATCGTTGTCGACGGTGATGTCAGACTCGTGGGCAAAGTGCCGTCGATTGCGGACGTGAAACAGATGATCGGGGCCTGACGTTCCCCGAACCGCCTCGGCGCCAATCGAGACCGGGTGCGGCGAAAGGCCGATACCAATGAAACCCTTCTTACCCGACGACTGCCGTTGCCACACTGCCCAGGCATCCGACCGGGCGTCCGTGTGGTTATGGATCGGGTTGGTCTCGGCGTCAGCGGCCCTCTGGTGGCTCGTCTACAGTCACCTTCTGCCGGGAGCCCGGTTTTTGACCTACCGGGTGCTTTCCCTACAGGAGGGCGCCCCACTATCCTCGGCGATCGAGTTTTTTCTCTACGACACCCCAAAAGTCTTCATGCTGCTTATCCTCGTTGTCTTCGGGGTGGGGATTGTTCGCAGCTTTTTTTCACCGGAGCGCACCAGGGGCCTTTTGGCCGGAAAGAGTCTTCTGGCAGGCAATGTTCTGGCCGCCCTCCTGGGCATCGTAACCCCATTTTGCTCCTGCTCGGCGGTACCCCTTTTTATCGGATTTGTGACGGCTGGTGTGCCCCTTGGGGTCACTTTTTCTTTTCTCATCTCAGCCCCAATGGTCAACGAAATCGCACTCGGGCTGCTGGTTGGCCTGGTGGGGTGGAAGGTAGCGCTGTTGTATGCGGGCACGGGATTGGTGGTGGCGATCGGCGCCGGATGGGTGATCGGCAGACTGGGAATGGAGGCCCACGTGGAAGGCTGGGTCCGCACCATGACATCGGGGAATGGGGATGACGACGCCCAACTCCTCTGGCGGGACCGCTTGGTTTTCGGCTGGGATGCCGTCGTGGACATTTTGGGCAGAGTCTGGAAGTTCATCCTGCTGGGTATTGCCATCGGGGCCCTCATTCATGGGTTTGTGCCCGAGGGACTCATGGCGGCTTTCATGGGTAAGGGGGCCTGGTGGACCGTTCCCCTGGCGGTGCTGTTGGGGGTGCCCATGTATTCAAATGCCGCGGGCATCATCCCGGTGGTGGAGGCCCTCATGGGGAAAGGCGCTGCCCTCGGCACGGTGCTGGCCTTCATGATGTCCGTCATCGCGCTGTCCCTTCCGGAACTCATCATTCTCAGAAAGGTGCTCAAGCCGAAGCTGATCGTCGCCTTTGTCGGAGTGGTTTCCGGGGGGATACTGATGGTGGGCTATCTGTTCAATCTGGTGATCTGACCCTGTCGGACCATCGGGGGCTGCTTGACCTTGCACAATGGCTCCCCGGTGCTGATAGTCAGCACAGTGCTAACCATTATGGAGCGGTTGCCCGCATTGAATTGGGGGGAAATCCTCCCGGAAAGTGAATCCATGACCGATACCCGAAACGGCTCTCCGGCAGTCCCGTATTGGATCCCTGTCTTGATCCTGATGCTTGTTCCGGCCCTCGCCATCGGCGACCCCGGCAATCCGAAGGCCTATCCCCGCATGGGGCGAATTGCCCTGGTGGAGCTGGGGGCCGATTTTTGCGCCCCCTGCCGTGTCATGAAGCCCGTTTTGGTGAAATTGGAAAAAGCCTACCGCGGAAAAGCCGACATCGTCCAGATCGACGTGGTCGAACACCGTTCGGCCATGTCCCGGTTTGGGGTTCGGGCCATTCCCACCCTCATCTTTTTTGACGAGGACGGCAAAGAGGTCAAGCGCCACCTGGGTATTATGGAGGAGGCGGCCATCATTCGGCAGTTGGAGCAAATGGGAATCGCTCCTCCCTACAACCCGCAAAGCAACGATGGCGAGAACC
>JASFIA010000393.1:0-3594 GCA_050122915.1 Desulfobacterales bacterium
CATCTGGAAAGCCGGGAACTGGAAGCACGGATTCTGGACCTCCTAAATCTCGTTGGTTTGACCCGGGATCATTATCTCCGCTATCCTCATGAGTTCTCGGGCGGTCAGCGCCAGCGGATCGCTGTTGCCCGATCGATTGCCACCTATCCGGAATTCCTGGTGCTGGATGAACCCACCTCGGCATTAGACGTTTCAGTGCAGGCCCAGATCCTCAATCTCCTCCAGAAACTCCGTCGCAAGCTTCATCTCACCTACCTCTTTGTCTCCCACCATCTTCTGGTCGTGAAGTACATCAGCAACCGGATGGCGGTCATGTACCTTGGCAAAATTGTCGAAATTGCCGAAACAGAAACGCTTTTCGCCCAGCCCCGGCATCCGTACACCTACGCCCTGTTATCTGGGATTCCGGTTCCGGATGTGGCGTACAAGCCCCGTCGAATCATTCTGAGCGGTGAGGTGCCGAGCCCCATGCATCCCCCACTTGGCTGCCGGTTCCACACCCGGTGTCCTTTCGTTATCGACCGCTGTCGAGAAGAAGAACCCCAACTCGGAGAGGTCGACCTTGGCCACCGAGCCGCTTGTCACCGGAAAGCCGATGTGGAAGGCTTGGTGCGGGACCGTTATGGATAACCGAATCGCGGCGGCAACGGTACCGGACCGAATGCCCCTTTGTGGAAAGGAGCGATGGTGGCGCAGCATCGTTACCACCGTCTTCGCCGCTAAAAGGAATATCCGAAAGAGAAATGCCACTCCCCGGAATCCTCCCCGGAATCCGGATCCAGTTTATGACCGTAAAGAAGCCCGACCGCCCCGACCGGCGTCAGATACCGAAGGCCGAATCCGACGGAGGACCGAAAACCGTTGTTTCCTTCCCTGGTCGTGGCATTTTTGATGCTGCCGACGTCATAGAACAGGGCCCACTCAACGTTGTCCCAGACTTCGATCCGGGCCTCGACGCTGCCCATGAATTCGGTGCGGCCCCCTACGGATTTGCCCCTCTCGTCGATGCGAAGCTCGTTCTTGTTGAATCCCCGAACATTTCCCAAGCCTCCGAGGTAGAAAAGCTGATCATCGGGGATGGTGGTTTGCTGTTTCAACGGATCGATATGACCCGCCCGGCCCCGAAGGGCAACGGTAAAGCGTTCCAAGGGCGTTGCATACCATCGGGCGTCCAGCCGGTATTTGAGAAAATCGTCAAGGGAGTTCTGCAGGGCCGTCGACACGTCTATCGAGGCCAGAACGAGAGCCCCCTCCCGGGGACGGGTAAAGGAATCCGTCGTGTTGTAAGTCACGGCAGGCGTGGTAACCAATATGGTCCGCTGGTCGAAAAGATCGTCTTTGTCCAGATCGTCGGGAGAGTTGTCCGTCAGGTACTGCTCCCTGCGTTCGAGGCGAAAACCCAGGGACGGGCTCCAACGTGGCCCAAAAGAGCGGCTTAAGACCAGAGATCCCGTACGGGAGCGGAACCCGAAATCCTGGTTGAGGTCCTCCCGCTTCTCCAGTGACAGACCCGCGCTTGCCGCGATGCGTGTCCCGAGGAACCGGGGCTCGGTAATGCCCAAATCTGCCAGATATCCGATCTTGCTGACCTCTCCCCCCACCCAGCCTTCCTTGTTGAGCCCAAAGAGGTTCCGGTCACCGATCTTTCCGTTGGCAAACCACTCCCTGTCGGTGTCGTAGCCGAGGCCCATCTCCAGATAATAGGGTTTTTTTTCTTCGACCTGGGCAATCAGGTGAACCGTTTCCGATGCGTCCTCGAGCCCCGGGGTCGAAAACCGTGTCTGGTCGATGGCATTGATGTTGCGAATGTTTCTCCGGGAGGCGAGCATCTTGGCCCGGGAAAAGGGCTCACCCTCCCGGAGGGTCATTTCATTCTCGAAGATTTTGGGCGCTGTTCTAAAATTTCCAACGGTGAACAATCGACCCATGCGGACGAACGGACCCTTGTCGATGGCGTACACTACGGTTGCCAGGGTCGGGTCCGGACCGATTTCTGCGCGGCCGACCACGGTGACCTGCGGGTAGCCGCGCTCGGAAACGAATCGGGAAAGGATCTTTTCATCATCGCTCATCGCGTCTTCAGAAAATGGACCCCCTGCTTTCACGGCCAATAAATCCGAGGCTTCGGTCGCCATCGTTTCCGACAGGCCGTCGATTCTGACAGCCTCGACCCGGGTTCGAGGACCTTCATCGATGGAAAGGGTAATGTCCACAGGGCGGGTCCCGGGCGAGTCCGCCTCGGCGGGTGTGACCTCTTCCGTCACATGGATTCTGGAGAATCCCTCCTTCCGGTATGCCGCCTCAAGGGCGGTTCTGTCCTCGGCCAAAACCTCCTCGACAAAGGCGCCGTCCGAGATGATCCCCGGGGGACGACTCATCAGCGCATCATGGAGGGTGTTGTCGCCGAGGTTGCGGTTTCCTTCAATGGTGACGGCGCCGACGACGAATTGAGGACCCTCGTCGATCACCAATCGGATGTGGCGCACCGGCAGGCCGTTTTCCGTGTCGGTCTGCGATTCCATTTCCACCTGGACCGCTTTGTATCCGGCCCCGATGTAGCGCTTTTTTATATTTCGGATACTTTTTCGGAGACCGAGATCGTCTTTGTTGCCGTTGGAGAAAAACGTCAGGTCTTTTTTCAGGGTGACATCCCAGAACGCCGAGTTTCCCTCGAAGGAGACCCGGTACCGGGGCCCTTCGACGACGTGAAAGTGGATGTCGATCTGTCGGTTCCCCTCGGTTTTGGCGATATTTTGGGAAACGATGACCTCCGGGAACCCCTTGCGCCGGTAGAAGTCGGTCAGGCGGTCGAGATCCTTTCTCAACCGAGACTGATTGAATCGGTTGAAGCTGCCGGGAAATAGGGATGCCCGCCAAGTCGGAAGCTGGGTCAACAGTCGACCGTCGGAAAACGATAAATTGCCGTCGACGGTCAAGCGGTGAATCCGGTAATAGTCGCCTTTTTGGATCGATACATCCACGATCGCACGGCCGTCTGTCTCATCCCGGGCAGATGCCACGAATGCTTTGGGGTCAATGTAACCGTTGTTTTGGTAGAGGGTCTCCAGAGCGGCTTTAGCCCTTGACAGCCGGGATTCGACAAGCGGTCCGCCGACCGTCATCTCCATGGCGGTTAAAACCTCCCGTTCAAAAAGGGGAAACGCCCCGTGGATACGGATGTTCTTGATGCGGGGAAACGGCGTCAGCCGAAAGACCAATACGACGGGCCGGGCGTTCCAGTCCGGATCCGGGACGTCGATGGATTCAAACAATTGGGTGTTCTTCAGGGTCGTGATGGCGGCGTTCAACCGGGCGGGATCCAAGGGGGCGCCGGTGGGAATATCGATGATCGCGCCGGCCAGAGTCTCCCATTCTACAGGGTCTTCGGGCGTCCCGACGATGCGAACATCGATCCGGTCGACAGCAGGCTCCTGGCAACGTCCGGTTGTTGACATGGCCAGGATGGCGACAAGACAGACAAGGCCCCCGATACTTAGAGGCGATGGTGTTCTGTTTGGGATCTTTTGCATGGGCGGCAAAGGGCGATCAACGAAATTCGAGTCGAAATTTCACCTCACCGCCGTAGTCCCCGGC
>JASFIA010000394.1:0-3594 GCA_050122915.1 Desulfobacterales bacterium
CGAGAATCGATCGGCCGTCAAACCGGGGGTGGTTGAGCTCGAAGCTCGTATCCGGGCTGCCGTCGGCATCATAGCGCCAGTCGAAGAAGGCATTGGGACCGTAGCCCGTCCGCCGAATGGATTTTAAAAATTGCTTGGGAATAATGGCATCGGTATCCACGTTGGCCCGATTGAGAGTGGAAACGATGCCGGTATGGGTCGTAAACGACTCCATCATGGCCCCCTTTCTATGACCCGGATTCGAGCCATTGGCGAACATCGACAAAGGTGCCGGCCACAGCGGCGGCCGCAGCCATTTCCGGACTGACCAGGTGGGTCCGCCCCCCTTTCCCTTGGCGGCCTTCGAAATTTCGGTTGGAGGTGGATGCGCAGCGTTGCCGAGGCTTGAGCTGGTCCGGATTCATCCCCAGGCACATGCTGCAGCCGGCGAAACGCCATTGGGCTCCGGCAGCCTTGAATATCCGGTCGAGGCCTTCCGCTTCCGCCTGACGTCTGACGGCATCGGATCCCGGTACCACCAGAAGATCCACGTGATCGGCTTTCTTCCGTCCCTTTAGAACCCCTGCGGCCTGCCGCAAGTCTTCGATTCTGCCATTGGTGCAACTGCCGATGAACACCACATCCACCGGCACCTCGGTGAGCGGCGTACCGGGCTCAAGCCCCATGTAAGCCAGGGCCGCCTCCACATCGGAGCGGCTGTAGCCGGCGAGGGCGTCCGGCTCCGGCACTCTCTGATCGATATCGATCACCATACCGGGGTTCGTTCCCCAGGTGATCTGCGGTGCAAGCCGTTCGACGTCGATCGTCAGGGTCCGGTCGAAGGCGGCATCCGGATCGCTGGGAAGCGTCCGCCAATAGGCGATGGCTTTCTCCAGAAATGCTCCCTTTGGCGCATAGGGGCGCTCTCCCTTGGCGATATAGTCGAAGGTGGTGTCGTCGGGGGCAATCAATCCCGCTCTGGCTCCCCCTTCGATACTCATGTTGCAGATGGACATGCGCGCCTCCATGGACAGCTGCGACACGGTATCGCCAGTGTATTCGAACACATGGCCGCTGCCCCCGGCGGTGCCGATGGTGCCGATGAGTTTCAACACCATGTCCTTGGAGAAAACATGAGGAGACAATCGGCCGGTGAAATCAACCCTGAAGGTGCGGGGTTTTTTCAATACCAGGGTCTGAGTGGACAAAACGTGCTCTACCTCCGAAGTGCCGATGCCGAAGGCCAGGGCCCCGAAGGCCCCATGGGTGGAGGTGTGGGAGTCCCCGCAAACCATTGTCAACCCCGGCAGCGTCAGGCCCAACTCGGGACCGATCATGTGCACGATACCCTGGCGCTCGTCGCCCAGACCGAACAGCTGAATACCGAAATCAGCGCAGTTTTTCTCAAGAGCCTCGACCTGCGCCCGGGAAACAGGGTCTTTGATGTTGAGGCGATCTTCCGAGGTGGGGACATTGTGATCCATGGTGGCATAGGTCAGGTCGGGCCGGCGCAAGGTGCGTCCCGAGAGGCGCATGCCCTCGAAGGCCTGGGGGCTGGTCACCTCGTGGACGAGGTGGCGGTCGATGTACAACAGCGCAGCCTTACCTGGAAGCTCTCTTACCAGATGTCCGGCCCAAATTTTCTCGAAAAGGGTTTTTCCCATGTCATCGGTGCTTTCGTTGTGTGGGGAGTGGTGGTTTGTCTGTCACGTAGAAGTTCAAAGTGACGCTGTCTCGACCCTAAGTCAAGCCAATCAATCAAATAACTGGCATTTGCAAGGAAACATCCTATATTGACATCTCGGCCCGTTATCCGCTCTAATCGTATCGGTTGCCGGTCGGTATCGGCACAGACCACGATCCGCGTCGGGATGCCGACCGGCCCCCGTCCTCCGTCCGGGGGAGACATACGGTAATTCGGTTGAGAAGGGAAACCGTCATATGACGACAGGAAAAGAGTTGGTCATCAAAGCACTGAAAGACCAGAATGTCCGGTTCATATTCGGATATACCGGTGGGGCAATCATGCCGATTTTTGACGAAATGGAAAAGCAGAAGTGCTTTTCATTCATCATGTCCCGGCACGAACAGGGGGCGGTCTTCATGGCCCAGGGGGTTTCTCGCGCCTCCGTTACGACACCGAGGCCCATGACCGGAGTCTGCATGGCCACGTCGGGCCCGGGCGCCATGAATCTGGTGACGGGCATCGCCGATGCCATGATGGATTCGGTGCCGGTTATCGCCGTCACCGGCCAGGTGCCCAGCGGGGTCATCGCCACCGACGCTTTTCAGGAAAGCGATGTGGTCGGTGTGATGATGCCGGTGACCAAGCAGACCTATCTGCCTCTTTCTGCGGAGCATCTGGAGGAAACCCTCCATGAAGCCTTCTACGTGGCGGAAACCGGCAGAGGCGGACCGGTCGTGGTGGACATTCCCAAAGACATCCAAATCCAAGAGGTCGGTCCCGACTATCACTTTGACCCCCGTGCGTATGAGCCCGACCTGCCGGGGTTTTACTACTCTCCGACGCCTGACCGCGAGAAGGTGCAGCAGGCGGTGAGCCTGATCAACGAGAGCGACAAACCAATCCTCCTCTGCGGGCACGGAGTCATCACGGCCCAGGCCGGCGAGCTTCTTCAGCGGTTCATCGAGAAAACCCATATTCCGGTGGCGTTCACCCTTCACGGGTTGTCCGCCATCCCGGTGGATCATCCCCAGAGCCTCGGAATGGTCGGAATGCACGGAACGGTGGAGGCGAACCGGGCCCTTCTCAATGCGGATCTCATCATCTCTCTCGGCATGCGGTTCGACGACAGGGTCACCGGGAACTTGAAGACGTTCGCCCTCGGTGCGAAGGTGATCCATGTGGAGATCGATCCATCGGAGATCGATAAAAACGTTCAGACCACGGTCGCCGTGAATGCGGATGCGGCTCAGGTGCTCCGGCTCTTCCTTAAAAATCCGGAGCTGGTGTCCAAGCCCCGTCGGCGCTGGTTCGAAGAAATCGACCGATATCGATCAGAAATTGCCGAAGAGGTTGGGGAAGAACTCTCGGCGGGAGTGGGGGATGAAGGCAAACTGCTCATGAAAGGGGTGGTTCACCGGCTTTCCCACATCACCGGGGGGCGAGACATCGTGGTGTCCGATGTGGGGCTCCACCAGATGGTTCTCGCCCGGTTCTATAATTTTCAGACGCCCAACAGCTGGTTCAATTCCGGGGGGGCCGGCACCATGGGGTGCGCCTTGCCCATGGCCGTGGGGATCAAGCTGGTGAGGCCCGAGGAAAGGGTGTGGTCGGTCAGCGGAGACGGCGGATTTCAAATGAATATCCAGGAACTGGGAACCATCATGGAGCATAAGATCGACGTAAAGATCCTGCTCATGAACAACGGCTATTTAGGAATGGTGAGGCAGTGGCAGACCCTGTTCTATGACGGACGATATGCCGGAACGCCGATGAAAAACCCTGATTTTGGGCTCATTGCAAATGGGTACGGCATCCCCTATCACCGGGTCGAGGCCGTTGAGGATGTGGACGATGCCCTTCGATCTGCGGCGGACCACCATGGACCCTGCATGGTTGAATTTGTTTGCGACCCCAGCGAGATCATTTTG
>JASFIA010000395.1:0-3584 GCA_050122915.1 Desulfobacterales bacterium
ATTGGTTTCGTATAAGGGGGTGCTCATGGAAAGGAAATCTCATTGGGGCGGAGCCGGCAAGCACACGGTATCCTTAGGGGATGCGGGCCGCCGCGCCCCTACTTGGGTTGTTTCTTTAATTCATTGAAGGCCCGAATGAATGCCCTCAAGGCGGCCAAGGAGTCATCGTCGATATCGACGAACTCGATGCCCATCTCAAACCGACCGCTCTCACCCTCCACAACATGGACCACAATACCACGGATGTCCACCAGTTGTTCTTCGATTCCGATTGTCAGAGCGATCGACTGATCCGATGGGATGGGGAAGTGGGTCTCCAGAAGGATTCCGGACTCTGAAACGTTCAGAGTTCTTCCGATGGACTGCCGGGTCGGCTCGTTGTCATCCTCAACGGACACGTGGGACAGATTCAGGGAGTTGATTCGAATGTTTTTCCGCTTTTCTTCGGTCATGATGTGCTCCGTTGGCTAAAAAGACTCCCTCCACCTGCCAACTGTCGGGGCCCGGCGACAGGCGCTGCTGTTGTTGGAGGAGGGCGGTCAGACATATGGGGTGCCACCGGAGGAGATGGCACTCTGCCGCTGTTCTGTGCCAGACGATCAGGCCACCACCTGATGGTCACTCCACCTTTAGGCGCTCCTTTTCCATTGAACAGGTCACCATGGCTGTGGCCATGATGCTCGTGGCTAAATTCTCCACGATATTTTTAAACGTTGGCGTCAGGCTCTCAAATTCACTTTGAAGCGCCGCCACATCAAGGGGAATCACTTTAAGGTTGCTGTTGCCCGTTACCATTGCGGAATTGGGTTCGAGCCCCATTTCGAGGAATGGGATGCGGCCGATAAAATCGCCTTTTCCAAGTCGGATGAGAGGAACCAAAGAGGCCTCTGTTTTCCGTGTCACCATGGCCCTTCCTTCGGTGATTAGAAAGGCCCGATCGTCATTTTTCCCTGGTCGTATGACCGGACGCTGGTCCTTGAGCAGCCGGTCGGCCTCGTTTTTTTCGAGGTAGCTGGCAACAGCGCTACTGGTCACCTCTCGCAACCGCTTGTCGAGACTATTGATGATGGTTTTCATGTCGCTCGACATTCGGGAAAATTCGCTGCTGAGGCCCTGAGAATCCAGCATGCCCAGTTGAACATCGCCGGAAGCGACCGCCGTGGCATGGCGCACGCTGTTGTCCGAAAGAAAGGAGGCGATACTTCCGACAAAGGCGCCCTCGCTGATTCGAAGCAGCTTGAGAGGACCTTTTGGCGTCGACTTCGAGATGTCTACCTTGCCTTCGAGCACCACCCAAATCCAGTTGCCATGATTGCCTTCCTGAACAATTTCCTCTTCATCAAAGAATTCTTCTTCATCGACGACATAAAGATAGTCTACCAGAGGCCCCTTTATGGTGGGAAGAGCAGCCGGCTTGTCTTTTGAGTCGCCGTCGGCGGTCTTGTCGAAGGACACCGGTTCCAACAGAGGGATTTCACCGTCGTCCAGTTTTCGAAGACCGTCGAGGATGATCTCCATTCGGCTTTGAGATATTATTTTTTCAACGCTTGGCGTCTCTTCAGTGAATACGAATTCGCCTTCGGTCCAACCAAACAGGGAAAACATGGCATCGATGCCGACCAACTCGCTGTTGACTGCATTTATGGGGTTGCCGGAGTAGAAGTAGACAAAACCGGGTTCCGGCGCATACTTTGTCTTGAGCTCCAGGGTTCCACTGCTCCCGTTTTGCCCGAGCAGCTGAAGAACTTCCGCAAGGCTGAGAAACGCCAGATTACCTCTGAGGACAACGTTTTGTGACATTACCCAAATCCTACTTGGCCCAATTCAATTCTTTTTGAAGGTGAATAAGCGTGCGCTTAAGCACTTCGGTAATGGTCGGTCCAACGCCGTCACCCTTGAGAGCACTGGCTGGAAACACTGGGACCTTGAGCTGGCGATTGAGGTCTTTGTCCATCTCCTCGATGGGCATCAGTGGAATACCCTCTTCTTCTAAATCCCTTTTGTTGTATTGAAGCACCAGCGGGATCTTAAATATACTGCTGCCGTAGGCCTTGAGATTTTCATGAAGATCTTTAAGGGACATCATGTTTCTTTCTCTTCGAACCCTCAAGGAGTCCGCCACAAAGACGATTCCATCGACCTCCTTCAACACAAGTTTTCGAGTGGAGCTGTATTGCACCTGACCGGGGACCGTATAGAGCTGGACCTTCACATCGCACCCCTTTACCTTGCCCAGTCCCATGGGAAGAAAGTCAAAAAACAGTGTGCGGTCACCTTCGGTATCGATCGACACCATCTCGCCGGCAACCTGTCGCTGAAAGTGACCGTGGATGAATTCAAGATTGGTGGTTTTGCCACAGCGTCCAGGCCCGTAATAGACAATTTTGCATTGAATTTCGCGCTTTTTTATATTGAAGACTGCCATTCCTGCCCGCTTCCGATCAGATGAAATTTACTTGAGAATCGCGATGTCCAGACTGTGGTTGCCCTCTTTGGGGCCGGATCGAATCATATTTTTCGATGTGACCACCCCGGAACCGTTCAGAATTGCGATGGGAGAAAAGAATTGGATGTTTTCAAGCTTGGTGCCGACGTCAAGACAGTCGATGAGATTCTGTTCTGTCTTGGGTAGAATGAGGTTGAGACTGTTCCCGGACTGAAAACTGATGTCCAGTTCAAAAAATTGGCCGTCCAAGGGACCGCTTTCAAACCGGATACCGATGGATGATATGTCCAACACATCATCATCGCTGGCCAGTTCGCCGGGGTCTATGGGTGACGGCGTTTGGGTTGGCATCGGCTCGACCGTTTCTTGGACCGTTGACACGGGTTCCGGGGGGGACGAACCCACTTCGGTCTCCACCGGCTCGGTGCCTGCCTGGAGTGCTGGATGCCCGGTTTTGGTCAGTCTCTGATTGGCGAAAAACCGTATTTTTTCCAATTGTTGAGAGGTAAATCGCCCGTCAGACTGCCATTCATCAAACACAATGGTTGCACGACCCACATCATCCAATTCGAGGAGGCACCGGAGGATGTTTTTTGCAGCGGTCACCTTTAAACGGTCATCTTCCAACAGGGGTTCAAATTCATTGATCGCCCGCTCGTACTGACCGAACTTTGCCAGCGTGGTAGCGCCGTCGAGCAGGGCGGCACCCGGATCGTCCGCCGCTGACGAGGTGAACAAGCGTTTGATCAATTCCTGCTTGTGATCGGACACGGTCGGCTTGGAGATTGCCTCGTTGATTTGATTGATTTCCTGGTTCAGTTGGACGACCCGTTTGACAATGGTATCGATAAGGGCTTTGCCGTCCCGGATATCGGGATTGCTTCTGATGACCTCGGTTGCTTTTTTGTAGTTTTCTTTGGCTTCGTTCAGCAGACCCTGACTTTGGTACAACTCTGCTTCCTTAAGGATCCTTCTGAGGGTTGTTTTGATGTCCATTCCTGCCTCGTTAATTGGGGGGGGTCTTGTATCTATATCGTCACCCCGGCAGTGAAACTAAAACTTAAAAAAGAAAATAAGTTACAACACCAATCTTAAAATATTCACAGATTTTGTCCAAAATGTCAATAAACCCACTACC
>JASFIA010000396.1:0-3581 GCA_050122915.1 Desulfobacterales bacterium
AAAACTCTTTCGGGCCAAGCGGTCGTGAGTTCCCGTCCTAATCAAAGCCTCCCTGCACCGTCGCCGCATAGGAACAAAGATTGCAGCCATCTATTGGATTTCTCCGCACCCGCCACCGCCAGCCAACGATGGACAAGGGGGTTCCGAATGACATCGAGAGGACTCAAAACGGCATGCCTTGTCGGACTGCTCTTATGGACTGCCCTGTCGCCCCACTCACTGGCCGAGGGGTCCACGACGAACCCGTTTCCAGTTCCGCCAGCCGTCACCCCCGCCGTTCGCTTCTGGCTCGACATCTACACCCGGTATCCTCTGACTGCGGGGGTTCTCCACGACTTCCGGCTTCACGCCATTGTCTACGAAGTGATTGACCTCGTCCATCCTGACGCGCACCGGGCCTGGACAACCAACGAAAAGCGGATCAAAGCCGCCAAAGCCCGGTATCGGACCATTCTTCGGCAGTTGGCTCGGAAGAGGGACGCAACCCACCCCGAGGCATTGCGGGTGGCAGCCCTGTTTTCTCCAGAAGCCGGAGCCGCCGACTTTTTGGATGCCGCAGCCCGCATCCGCTGCCAAGTGGGTCAAAAAGACCGCTTCCAGGAAGGCTTGATCCGCTCTGGGGCTGTGATCGAAGAGATTCGAGACACCTTCCGACGCCGGCATCTCCCTGTGGACCTCGCCTTTCTTCCCCACGTGGAGTCGTCCTTTCACAACGGTGCCTACAGCAAGTACGGGGCCGTCGGCATCTGGCAGTTTACGCGGGCAACCGGCAAACGGCTGATGACCGTCGACGATACGGTGGATATGCGACTGGACCCCATTTTTGCCACCCGGGCGGCAGCGGCTCTCCTCGAAGAAAACTATCGGAAGCTCGGGACCTGGCCACTCGCCATCACCGCTTACAATCACGGTGTCAGGGGCGTTTTGAGAGCCAAGCGCCGCCACGGTGATTACGAAGGAATTTTTTCACGCTACCGGACACGCCGCTTTCGGTTCGCCTCCCGGAATTTCTACCCGGAATTTCTGGCTGCGAGAGAAGCTGCAGGCCGGTTCCGGGCCTATTTCGGGGACATCGTTCTCAATCGGACCGAACCGGCAAGGATTACACGAATACCCGGCTATGCACTCTTCTCGGATATCGCCGGTCATTTTCAAATAGCCCCTGAAAGACTGTCGGCATTGAATCCGGCCCTCCGCCCAGTGGTCGTCAGGGGAAGTAAGCTGGTGCCGAAAGGATATCCGCTCAGGCTTCCTTTCAACGAATGGCAGACATTTTCGTCCTTTCACGCCGGCTTTCCTATTGACAACTGCGCCGAGAAGCAACTCCAAAGCGCCGTCTACAGGGTCAGATCCGGAGATACCCTCACTGCCATTGCAAGGGTCAACGGGATCCGGCTGTCTGACCTGATTTCGGCCAATGGGCTAGACCCGGGAAAACCGCTTCGGGTCAATCGGTTTTCTTTCAAGCGAACCCTTCGCCTGGGAGAGTCCGTGGTCATTCCCCTGGACCGGGTGAAGCGGGAAACATTTGAAACCCGGCGGCGGCGATACCACCAATCGATTCAAGACGCCTTTTTCTCAGTTCACCGGATCGAATCCGCGGTGGTCTATCGGGTAAAACCAGGCGAAACCATTTGGACGCTGTCCTCCCGTGTGTTCAATCTGCCGGCCTGGCTGATCCAGAAGTACAATCCCGACGTGGATTTCGGTGATCTTCGACGGTCCCAACAACTGCTGATACCGGTTGTCGACCAACCAGCATAGGTGATGGTCTCCCCTTCTTCACATCGAACGTTCTTTGGTTTGCTGCAGAAGCGGTCTCGGTTTCAGGGGCAGCCGGTCACCCGGCCATTCAGGTTCCCGGTGCCTTCGATTCGGATGGAATCACGGGCCGATTCGACACCGACTCACCAGGGCATTTGCCCGTCGCTTGAGATCACGGGCATAGGGGTCTCCCCGGTCTAAAGCCGTCTCAAGCGCCGAGAGGGCATCGTAGAATATGTTCCAACCGGCCCTCTCCTCACGGAGACGATGGTTGAGGAGGCTGTGGCGCCCCTGACTGCAAATGATGGCCCTGGGTATGCGTTCGGCCCCGATCCGGATGAGGTTCAGGGCATCTTCGTGCAAGCCGGCTTCAAAAAACTGTTCGGCCTTGAGAACGAACCGAAGGTATGCCGTCGTCAATGGGATTTTCGAAATGAAGCTTCCCGTAAAGGGATCCATGATCCGCTTGACTCGGCTCAGAGGGGCGTCCAGAGAGCGGGCATACCACGAGAAATAGATCATTCGGACGTAATCGCCGACCAATTGCCCCATCCTCGCCGATTCGATCGCTTTTTTCGCAAACACCTCCTTGTCGTGCCGCATGATCAGCCCGTCCTTGTGAAGGTAGGCGAGCCGAGGGCCCGGGGTTGCCAGCACGCTCATCAAGTAGGCCTGATCCTCTGCCCGGCCGATAAAAGAGGGGGTGAACGGACGGTGCCGCCTTAGGTGGTCGACCAAGATTCCGTTGGTGCCCCCTGTCACGTGGACCCGCTGGAGGCATCTTTTCCTGCCATCGAGGCTTTGGGACCGGTAACGTGCTCCCATCTCCGCTCTTGTGGACAGGGCCTGGGGCAGTCGGCTAAAAAAGATGTGCTCATCCAGACCGCTTACCGCAGCCGGGTAGTCGACGTCCGGAGTGAACAAAGAGCCGCCCATGTCATCGGCATTGACCAAAGTACCGGCAATCATTCCCAGTTCAAGCGGTTGCCCCCTGTCATCCTCTCCACGGCCCCCCCAGAGAGGCGTCCGGAAATGGTCAAATGCCGAAAGGCCGGTTTCCCGCACCAGATCTTCTTGGGGGAACACCTGATCGAGATCGAATTTGAACGTGCCGCGGATCCGGGTGTCGATCAGGACGGACCACAGAGCGGATACCGCTTTTAAAAAACTATAATGGCGGCCGTATTCACCGTGGGTGCCGAACACTGACAGAATCCCATCGGCGTTCTCTTTGCCTAAATACCGCCAGACGGCGGGAGCGAGAACCTCGTCGATGACCATGCGGGTGTCGGTCTCTGATAATACAAATATGTTAAGATTGCGGCATCCGCCACGACTTTGCAGTTCGGAGGCCACATAAGGCCGGGCCATCTCCTCAAGCCCTTTGTGGGTGGCCGAAGCGGACAGGACCACCGTGAGAAGGGCGTCCTGCCGGCATGACCCCCGCCGTTTTTCAAAGGACACGGCATCGTCCAAGGCATGAAGCCCGTATACGATTTCGTTGTTCTCCGGCGGGACGCCTACCGGAACGGGATGGTCGTACCAAAACAATTGGGGCTCGGCCGCCGCGGCATCGACCGTATTCCTCAAGGTGGCATCGATGTCCTCAACGCCATCGTCCGGCAGAGTCAGCAGTACATTGGAGGTAAACAGCAGTTCCTGGATAGGGTCACGAATGGGGCTGGGATTGGGGGCGGTCACGTTGACGGTGCGACGCTTTCTCAGGCCATCGCACATGGCCGACTCATACCCCCGGATTCCCGTCGCCTCCGGATGGAACACCGCCCATGTCTTCTCAAGGGCTTCAG
Organism: Desulfobacterales bacterium; assembly: GCA_050122915.1. GTDB lineage: Bacteria > Desulfobacterota > Desulfobacteria > Desulfobacterales > UBA5852 > CALNZV01. The sequence continues at coordinate 3,573 of JASFIA010000396.1, forward strand.
CAATCGAAT
>JASFIA010000397.1:0-3579 GCA_050122915.1 Desulfobacterales bacterium
GTTCGATGTTCTTCGTTATTTCTCCCCAGTGAAATTTCGACTCGATGTTGAGAAACAGGGGAATATCCCCGAAAAGGGTATTCATGTCGAGAAGGGCCACCTTCTTCTTGAACCCCTTTCCTGAGAGGGATGACGCCACATTGACGGCAATGGTCGTCGTCCCGACGCCCCCTTTGCTGCCGACAATGTTGATAATCCGGCCTTCCGATTTCGGAGATTCCATTTGCGCCTGTGACCCGATCTCATCCCGGGCCTTGGCCAAAGCCGTGAGGAGCTCCTTCTTGTCCAACGGAATAGAAAAGAATCCTTTCGCTCCTGTCTGTATCGCCTTCAGCAAAATGTCCGAAGACAGATTTCCCGACACCAGAAAAAGGTGGCGGGCATCGGCCGCCGTCATGCTGGCTTCGATGACGGTGAAATCCATCTCCGGGGTCTCCCCCAGCTGGTAGATCAGAATGTCCGCCCGATTCGGGGAGGACGCGTCGATCGCTTTGAAATCGTCCACCGCGCTGATTATTTGACGGATGTAGCGCTCCAAGTTCGGGTCGATAATTTTCATCATGACGGTGATCATTTCGTTCACCCCATTTCTTCCGTTATGGTCGTTTTCACTCGACAAGGCCTGGAATGCTGCCGAATATACCGAAATCGCCCCCGCCCCCGCGGGTGTCACCCACATCCACGAGATTGCACTCGATGATCCCCTGAATCAGTTTGTTTGGCGGGCCTTGGACGTCGGTGATGGTAATTCTCGCAAACCCCTTGATCAGCATCTGCTGGTTCGGGTTGCCGCATTCGTTGGCTTCGTAAACGACGACGGTTGTCTCCCATCGGTGATCGTTTCTCTCGGTACCGTCGGGGTAGAGGAGGCGCTCGCCCGCCTCGTCGGTAAGCGGCACTTCGCTTCCAGTCCCGGTGGCATCGGCCATCGGCTCTCCGCTCAGATCAAGAATGGGATTCCCTGCGCTGTCGACGTCGTAGCCGTTTCGCTGGAATGCGGTGAGCAGATTGTCAAAGGTGGGGACACTCAGGTCGCCGCCGATGAATTCGAATAGACTGTCGTCGGTCACCACCTCAGGGCTCGGGTAGCTCGGGTCCTCATCCAGAAGCTTCCGAATGGTCGGATCGTTTGAGGGGGCGTATTCGAAGGTGGTCCAACCGGCGCAGGCGTCCGGATCTGTTGTGGGTGAAAATTTGATGACCTGTCCGCATTGGCCGCCCGGCATGAAATAATATTCATCGATGCCCACTGGCAGCTCCAGTTCACCGGGCTCTGCCGTTCCTTTTCCGGTCAGGGCGGCGGTGGCAAAAGCATTCAGATCGTATGATTCCTTCCACATGCTGGCGAAAAAAGTCGTCACTGAAGGATTGGCCGTCCCGTCCCTTCGGGTGATCACTCGAACGGCATTGGCATTGGGCAGCCCCGCCGTTCCGTCGAAGCTGTGATTCTCCCACACTCCGACTTCGACATCCTCCGGTTTCACCTTGATCTCTGCCACCCCACCGGCTGTATTTTCATCAGCCACGTCCAGGACAGTGGTGACGATCAGGCTTTTGTCCGCCCCCGTCAGGACGTATCCGTCCTGCACATCCGAGCCCATCGCCTGGTAGATCTTTCCCAGTTGACGGGCGCCGGCCAGGGCAGCTGAGTCCGCCACGTTCTGAAGCTCGTTTCGGGTAGCCATCATGAACCCCACATCCACCGCCAGGGCTGAAATCGCCACCAGCGCTATCAGAAGGAATGCAAACCATACGATGACTGCGCCCCGTTCGTCTGCTAAATTTGGCTTCAAAGTCATGTCACCACCTCCGTACAATCGTTTTCTGGCCGGCATTGTTCACCTCATGCTCTATGACGGCGCTGGCGTAGAGATTCCCTGCATCCCAGTTCGTTCCGTCAAGTTTTTCCGCCAGGGCTGAAATCGCCACCAGCACGATCAGCAGATAGGCAACCCACATGATGAGTGAATCACGATTGTTTCTTACGATTGACTTCATGGACATGGTATCGCCTCCGTAAAACCGTTTCCCGACCTGCATTGTTCTACTCGTACCGCATGACGGTGCGGGCGTAGAGATCCGTTGTATCCCAATCCGTGCCGCCGCCGAACAAGCCGGCAAGGGCGTCGAAAATCAGAAAGCTATAGGTATAAGTGACTTCGACCTTCAGTTCGTCTCCAAAGGCCGGATCCGCCGGGAAGGTTAGATCGATGGCCGGAGATCCAGTAGTACTGAAAGTGATCAGGTAGTCGCTGCAGTAGGACGATGCGATTCCTTTTACCCATGCTTCGTAGTTTGACTCCGCCGGAACCGGTGGATCGATCAGAATCCCGGCCCTTGCCGCTTCTCGACTGGCGTTGGTGATCACCTGCTTGTTGAACATCAGCAGGCCAAACTCGATCATTCCGAAGAGCAGGAATCCCAGCAGCGGTAGCACGAGGGCAAATTCCGGAATGGCACTCCCTCTTTCATCCCGCAGTTCCATGGCGATCTCCCTTTAGTTGCTCGTCACGCCCGGCATATCGATATTGTAGACCGGCCGGGGCTGTTTGGTGGTGAAGGTGTCGTAATATTTGTCGGTGACGATGTCGCTTTGGATGCCGTCGATCCCTTCCCGGGCTGCTGTGTCTTTTCCGGCCTCCGGGTTGCGGATCTGGGAATATTTCTGGGCTTCATAGGACTTTCCCCAGTTGCGATCCAGGTTCGGCGTCGCTCCGAGGGTGCAACCGATCATCAGAACCGCACCCAGCATAATGATCGCCAACAGACCTATTCTTGACATTTCCATGGGATTCTCCTTTTCATTGGCTATTGCCAACGGATTTGGTCCTGCGCGCTTACGGAGTAGAATGACCAAATTCGCCGTCCAGACCTGGGGCGTTCGCAGGCGCCTGGCTGCGGCCCTCCATGGCGCTGAACAAATAATACTCGATATCATTCGGTTCGACGTAGAAATCCGTCGGTAGCGGCTGGTCTTCCTGATTGACAGGTTTCACCAGATGCGGCGTTACCAGGATGACCAGTTCGGTTTCGTTCTTTTGAAAGCTCTTGCTTCGAAACAGTGCTCCGATGACCGGAATGTCTCCCAGGAACGGAAACTTCTGGATATTGTCGCGGATGGTTTCCTTGAGAAGACCGGCGATTGCAAAGCTTTGACCGTCCCCCAGTTCGACGACCGTGGAGGCTCTTCTCGTGCTCAACCCCGGCACGATGAAACCAGAGAAGGCCACTGCGGTGGAAAAGTCCAGTTCCGACACTTCAGGTGCCACCTCGATTCCGATCCGTCCTTCGTTCAACACCGTCGGAGTGAAGGTGAGCCCGACACCGAAAGGCTTGTATTCGATGGCCACCGTGCCCAACCCCTGGGGCACTGGGACCGGGAACTCGCCACCGGCCAGAAAACTTGCCGGCTGACCGCTTAGGGATATCAACGTTGGCTCTGCCATGATCTTGACTAGACCATCTTCTTTTAGGGCGTCCACGAAACCCGTCCAGGTGTTGTTGCCGTGGGAAAAACGGAAGAGTGCGTTGACGGCCGGAGAGAATGCGAATCCAAGTCCTCCCCCACCCAAAACGGCA
>JASFIA010000398.1:0-3575 GCA_050122915.1 Desulfobacterales bacterium
CCGCATGGTTTTGCAGCCCCAGGCACCCTGTTCGCTGTTCAAGCCTTCCAGGCGGCTTTCCTTCGCTTCGTCTCTTGAATCGTACAGGTATCGAAAGGCCCTCAGCAGGGCCGACGGACCCAAGTAATCGGCGTCGGCTCGGTTGATGGGGCATGATGCCGTGCAGCATGCGCATAGAATGCACCGGAGAGCCGGCTCGATGGTTGCTTGGTCGGAGGGATCCTGGAGTCGTTCCGTCTCGGGGGCCTCCCCACTGCTGACGAGATAAGGTTTGACCGCTCGGTATTTTTCGAAAAAGGGCTCCAAATCCACCACGAGGTCCTTGACGACCTCGAAAATCGGCAGGGGTTCGATGACGAAATGGCCGCCGGTCTTGTAATCTCTGACCAGTTTCTGGCAGGCCAGTCCGATATCGCCGTTGATCATCATCGCATCCGAACCACAAATACCATGGGCACAGGATGCCCGAAAGGCAAGGGAGGCGTCCTGGTCCCACCGTATTTTGTTGAGGCAGTCAAGGATTTTGTCGGTGGGCTCGGCCTCTACCGTGAAGGACTGGTAGCGGGGCTTTTCATCCGATGCCGGATCGAATCGATAGACAAGGAACTGGGTTTTCATGTCAGTAGGTCCTCTCCTTGGGTTCGAAGCGGGTGATGGCCACCGGTCGGGTAAAGAGGTTCGGGGTACCGGAGTCGTCGTGACTCACCATGGTGTGAACCAGGAATTGCCCGTCGTCGCGCTTGGGGAAATCCTCCCGTGAGTGGGCCCCGCGGCTTTCCTTTCTCCACAGGGCGCTCATGGCGATGGCTTCCGCCAGATCGAGCATGTGGCCCAGTTCCAGGTAGTCCATGACTTCACGATTGTAGCGGGTCCCCTTGTCGGTCAATACCACGTCGCCATAGTCGTTCTTGAGACGCCCGATGACATCGAGGGCCGACTTGAGCCCGGGCTCGGTGCGGAACACCGAGGCGTGGGTCATCATCACCTCCTGCATTTCAGCCAGGATGGGGCCGATACGCCGGGTTCCGGTCGCTTCCATCCGCTGTCGGAGACGGTTTTTGACGGCGGTCCCCGGGGCTTCAGTGACCTGGGGCGGGTCCGTGGCAAGAATGTCGTTGGCCATGGTTTTTCCGGCCCTGCGGCCGAAAACGAGGGTGTCGAGCAGGGAATTGCATCCCAGCCGATTGGCCCCGTGGACGGACACGCAGGCGCATTCCCCTGCGGCGTAAAGCCCGGGGAAGGGGGACGCCGTCTCGTCGGTGACAACACGGCCGTCGGCATCCGTGGCGATTCCGCCCATCATATAGTGGCAGGTGGGCTGAACCGGGATCGGCGAGATCCTCGCGTCCACGCCGGCGTAAGTGCGGGCGAATTCGATGATCTCGGAGAGCTTGGTGCCGATCACCTCCTCGCCCAGGTGGGTGAGATCGAGGTGGACATAATCCCCGCCATCGATGCCGCGACCGGCCCTCACTTCCTCGAGGATGCACCGGGACACCATGTCCCTCGGGGCGAGATCCTTGATGACCGGTGCATATCGCTCCATGAACCGCTCGCCGTCCTTGTTCCTGAGAATTCCTCCTTCGCCTCTGGCCGCTTCGCTGATCAGGATTCCGAGCTTGTAGATGCCGGTCGGATGAAACTGTACGAACTCCATATCCTCCAACGGCGCCCCGGCCCTGTAGGCGATGGCCATGCCGTCTCCGGTGGATGCCAGGGCGTTGGAGGTGGTCTTATAAATTTTTCCAGCACCGCCGGTGGCCAGAAGAACGGCTTTCCCGAAAAAGGTGTGAATGTCACCAGAGGCAATGTCATAGGCCGTGACACCGGTGCATCGCCCCTCTGTCACGACAAGGGAGATGATCTGGAACTCGTTGAAAAAATCGATTCCCTGTCGAAGCCCGTTTTCCCAGAGGGTATCGAGGATGACCCTTCCAGTGCGGTCCGCTGCAAAGCAGGCTCTTTTCACCGGCGCCTCGCCGAACCCCCTCGTGTGGCCACCGAAGGCCCGCTGGGCGATTTTTCCCTCACCGGTGCGGTTGAACGGAACGCCGAGGTGCTCGAGTTCGTAGACGACCCGGGGGGCGTCTTTCGCCATGATCTCGATGGCGTCCTGATCTCCCAGATAGTCGCTTCCCTTGACCGTGTCGAACATATGCCACTCCCAACGGTCTTCCTCCTCGTTTCCAAGGGCGGCGCCGATGCCTCCCTGGGCGGCACCGGAATGGGAGCGCGTGGCAAATACCTTGCTGATGACGGCTATGCGGGTATCTTCGCCGAGTTCGATGGCGGCCCGCAGTCCCGCCAGCCCCGATCCTACAATGACCACATCGTAAGCGTGTTCCATGGTATCCTCTGCTGGGGTATGGGGTAAGGGGCGAAAGGCGCATCGACCCGCACGCGACGGGTCGCTGCCTCCTGCCGGTGGTATCGGTCAATAGACAACGGGCGACACCGAAGCTGGGAATCGATGCAGAGCGACAATGGGCGCCGTTCGGTCCCGCCTGAGGGGGCGATCGCGTCGGTACAGGGGAATCCATTCGTCGACCAGGAGGAGCGGGAAACCCGTTGGCGGGCCGCAGGGGAATCGAATCGCGCGCGAACGACCAAAATCAACTTAGCCATTGGCGGCAGCGCTTGTAAAGGGTTTTTCCGGTTTCCCGGCAGGGGCTCGCCCCTGGGGAGGAGCATTCCCGCAGGGCCCGAATCCCCCCCTCCGGTTGACACTCTGTCGCCGATGGTGGTTTGATAAGACCGTTTCTGCCGAAGGACAGCCATCGGTAGTCGTCGTTGTATTTTAATGATGGAGGTGCACATGGCGTCCGGCCGTATGATCGATCTCAACTCGGATGTGGGGGAAAGTTTTGGTCGCTATACCCTGGGAATGGATGCGGAAGTCATTCCCCTCATCTCCTCGGCCAACATCGCCTGTGGATATCATGCCGGGGATCCCCAGGTGATGCGTAAAACCCTTCGGCTGGCCGCCCAAAATGGCACCGGACCGGGGGCACATCCCGGTCTTCCGGACCTCATGGGATTCGGGCGGCGGTCCATGGACGTCAGTCTGGACGACATAAAGGCCTATGTTGGCTATCAGATCGGGGCGCTTCAGGCTCTTGCCGCTGCAGAGGGCCTTCGCCTCCAGCACGTGAAGCCCCACGGCGCACTGTACAACATGGCTGTGGGGAATCCCGAAATTTGGGACGCCGTGGCGGAGATCACGGCGGCCATCGATGCCCATCTCATCCTTTTTGTTCTGGGCGGCCCCCATCGGGAAACGATTGAGGCTATCGGCCGCCGCCGAGGCATCCGGATCGCATTCGAATTCTTTGCCGATCGCGCCTACAACTTTGACGGGAGTCTCGTTTCCCGGCAGCTTCCGGGGGCGGTCATCAGCGATCACGACCTGGCGGCCCAGCGGGTGTTGACAATGGTGACCGAAGGACGGGTTTCCTCAGTCGACGGCCGAGACATTCCGCTTTCAGGAGACACGATTTGCGTGCATGGAGACAATCCTCAAGCCCTGGCCCTGGTTCGAAAAATCCGGCAGACGCTGATTGCCGCCGGTGTGACCA
>JASFIA010000399.1:0-3571 GCA_050122915.1 Desulfobacterales bacterium
CACCTATTACCCGGATGCGTCAAGGCTGCTCGGCCGATGGATATCCAATACCCACTATGCGAGTATTCTCGGGTTTTTACTGATTTTTACCCTCGTGGTCATCCTGGTGGGGATTTTAGGGGTCATCATCAAATACCTGATGAATATCGCTTCACTCGGCTGGTCAGACCGGGTACTCGGAGCTCTTGTGGGTGGGCTCAAAGGCGTTTTGATCATATCCGTCTTGCTTCTTTCTCTCACAGCTTTCCTGCCCAAGGGCACCCCGGTGTTGAAAGATTCCCTGCTCGCCCCCCATGCCACGAAAATTTCGGAAACCCTCGCCATGGTGGTATCCGATGACCTCAAGTCCAAATTCGATGCCAACGTGAAAGCGCTCAAAACGTCGTGGAAGAAAAGCCCATAGCGCACTCAGCCGAATCCCTAAGCGACGTGCTGGAACTGATTCGCATCCTGCGGGGGCGCAAAGGATGTCCCTGGGACCGGAAGCAGACCCCTCGAAGTATTTCCGTCTATCTCATCGAAGAGGTTTTCGAGCTGGTCGAGGCCATCGAAAGCGGTCGATCCGAAGATGTTTTGGAGGAGTTGGGCGATGTGCTGTTTCAGGTGCTTTTCGTTGCCGAACTGTTTGCCGAAAGCGGCCGTTTCACCTTGGGTGACGTTGCGGCTCGAAACCTGATGAAAATGCGCCGCCGCCATCCCCACGTTTTCGGAGACATCGAGGTATCAGGCATCGAGGATATCAGGGACAACTGGGAGGCCATCAAGCGGCGGGAGAAGAAGGCGTCTGACAACGCTTCGGTGCTGGATTCGGTTCCCTCCGGACTTCCGGCCCTCATGCGCGCCTATCGGGTGTCCGTGCGGGCGGCGCGAACCGGATTCGACTGGAGGGACCTGACCGAGGTCATGGAAAAGGTGGAAGAAGAATGGCGGGAGTTCAAGGAAGCGGTGAGAATCGTATCGGGGGATAAAGAGGCGATCGCCCTGGAGTTCGGGGACATTCTTTTCACCCTGGCCAACGTGGCCCGGTTTGCCCGCATTCATCCCGAAACCGCTCTGTCGGCAGCCATTGGCAAGTTTCAGGAGCGATTTCGGTACATGGAGTCTATCGCCCGATCGAAGGGACGATCCCTCGAATCCCTGAGCCGAGGGGAGATGGACCGGGATTGGGAGGTCGCCAAAGCCGCCGTCGACGGCCCCCCCGCAGACCCATTCTAGCCGCTTGCCCCGATCTGGGCTCTCCACCTCCGGTGGGGCCTTAGGGCTGGCCTGCCAGGTTCAGGCCGCGGGCGAACGGGCCGGGAATCGCCCCGCTTGGCGGGGTGAGACCTTACGTCTTTTCGGCGGCTGACCGGCTGGTTTCCTCGAATCGCCGCATGAGATCTTCCGGACTTTTCAGTCTCAGTCGATATCTGACGACACTCCGGTCCGGTTGAAGGACCTGGTAGACAAAGGGCTTGCGGGCCATTGCGGGCTTGTAGGGCCGCGCGACCTCCGGGCCGCCGCGACTTTCGTCGACATTCAGGTGCACGATCCGCTCGACGATTTCAGCGGTTATCCGCTCCCGAACCCGTCGGCGCTTCTCGGGCGCGGATGCCGGGTGAATCCGGAGCCTTACGCTTTCGGCAGCCACCCGCTTTCGCAGCTGCCGAACATAATCCCTCAGCACGTTATGGATCTGGTAGCTTGGAATGTCCATCACAGACCTGTTTTGGAGAGGATGAAACCCTGGCGTCCCTCGCCCACCCGGTTGAAAAAGTCTTCGATGAACTGTCGGTGGCTGAGAAAGGCAACGTCCGGCATATCGGAAGCCCGGAACCAACCAACGGCCAGGGCGTCATCACCGGCGATGAGGGTTCCGGAAACGTATCGAACGTCATATCCCGCCAGCAAGACGGTGTGGTAGAGGCGGTTGGGAGCGGATCGGAACCCAAGAATCGATTTCACCTTGCCCGCTACACCGGTTTCCTCGTGGAGTTCCCTGAGCACGGCCTCCTCCGGTGTCTCCCCCAGTTCCATGTATCCTCCCGGAAGGCACCACTCACCGCATTTGGGATCGACGGCGCGGCGGACCAGCAGCAATCGCCCGTCGTCGTCCGTTACCAGGGCGCAGACAGCCGGCACTGGATTGTCGAACAACGTCTCTTTGCACTGGGGGCAGTATCTTCGAACGCTGCCGTGCCAGAGGTGGTCAACGAGATGGCTGGAACAGTAGGGGCAAAAACGCTTTGTTTTCATTGGTCCTGATCGATAGCGGAAAACCGGGCGGTTGAATCGGAATGATGTTTATCCTCAGGGAAACACTGCAGCGGTCGTTGGCGTCCCGGCACCTTCTCGCGGGAATCCTCCGGGGATCAGTCGTCGAAGTCGCCCTCGGGGCCTTTGTCGGAATCCAGGGCCGCCGCTTTTTCCCTGATTTTTTCGAGTGACCACTCTCCGATGTCTTCGACGGGGTTGCCCTTCGGTCCGGGATCGTAGGACCTCGTCGACAGAATGTCGTCGATGACCATGGGGGCGGTCTCCCCGGATCCGAGAACATTGACGATCATGTCATAGGCGAAGGCACGAACCCGTTCGACCATTCGCTCTCTGACCTCCCTGGGTTGGGCCATCAGGTGGGTCTCGAAGGGCAGGTTGAGTTTCTTGTAGTTGCCTCCCGACCAGGCGTTTTTTCGTGCATGGCCGACCATTTTTTCCCACATGGGTTCGGTCACTCCCTGGCCTTCCACCTTGATGAAATCACCGTCGCCATCCAAAATGGCGTTTCCGTAGTCGTTGACCTTGAGTCCCCAGGAGATCATCTGCAGGGCTGTCGCCACATTCGCCTTGGTGGTCCGGGTTTTCCGGGCGATTTCCCGGAGTCGATCCGAGCTGTTGCCGGAGGTGCCGTGCTGAGCGCCGGATATCTCATAGGGAGCGAGGGCCTCATGGATGCGCCGGGTCAGCTCCACCTGGATTCCCTGTCCGCTGGCTTCCAGGCCGTGGGTCGTGCCATTGTTGAGGGCGATCCAATCCGGGAAGATCCCGTGGGCGTTCAATCCCTGGACAAGGAAGAGGGCGTCCTCGGGAGTGGACAATCCCTGGTCGCCCTTGATTTCCCCGACTTCGGTCTCCAGGCCCGCCCATGGGGGGATGACGGCGTTGAGTTCGATGTTGGCCAGGAGGTTCTGGTCGTCGGGCATATGGGAGGCGTCGACGGCAATGGAGGTGAGCCCCGCCTCGAACAGGGTGGGTATTTCCGATTTTGCCGGCGGGATATCGTCGGTGGTTTTGATGCCGTAATGATCGGCATGGATGGCAACCGGAATGGTGATACCCAGTTCGTTGCAGGCCCCATTGACCTGGCGAGCGATATTCCAGTAATTGACGGCACAGTATGCATTGACACCGCCTTCGGACCGGGCGATTTCGATGATCAGTGCCGCATTGGCCTGCTGAGCCGCCAGCAGGACCCCCCGGATGACGAAAAAACTCCTGCCGTTGGCGGCCATGGCGATGGCCCCGCCTTTCCTCAGCATGGCCCTGTCTATGTATTTGCCGCTGACGATGAGGGCTCGAGACTCGGGAAACAGCT
>JASFIA010000400.1:0-3556 GCA_050122915.1 Desulfobacterales bacterium
TCCGATTTCAGGTGTGGGCGGTTGAAAAGCGTATACGACTACCTTGAGAGTCCGCCACCCATCGAATCAGTGGGGACCGCCAGGCGGGATCTGCTGAAACGGGCCCTGTATAACTACAAAGGGGTCCAGATGGTGGATTTGGTTCATGCGTCGAGGGGGTGTCGCTACAACTGCTACCCTTGTTGCGTGGCCTTTCTGGGGGGCCGGCAGTTCAGGCCCCGGCCGATCCAAAAGGCGGTGGCGGAAATGGCGGCTATCGACAACAACCGCCTGTTCATCGTGGACAACTCGCTGGCCCAGGACACCCGGTGGGAAAAGGAGCTTTTCAAGGCCATGATCCCGTTGAAAAAGCACTGGTGCAGCCACCCCATCGAAGACCGTTTAGACATCCTCGACCTGGCCGCCCAGGCAGGGGCCTGGTATGTCTATCAAGCCGTGTTCGATACCTCCGACCACATTCGGCAGCGCATCCGCCGCTATCATGACCACGGCATCGGCGTGGAGGGCACCATACTTCTCGGACTCGACGATCAGACCGAAGACGACATTCTGCGGCTGGTCGATTTTCTGCAGGAAATCGAGCTCGATTTGGCGGAATTCACGGTACTAACCCCATTTCCCCACACCCAGGCCTATCGGGATCTCAACGGACAGAACAGGATTATCTCCACCGACTGGAATCACTACTCCGCCGAAAAGGTGGTCTTCCAACCCAAACACATGTCTGCCGGCCGACTCCAGGAACTGCTGGCCTATGCCTGGGATACCTTCTACCGGGACGAACCCCAGGAGATAAAGATGTTCAAGCTGCTCCAGCGGGTGGTGGCAAAGGAAAAGGCCCAGGGCACCTTCCGTCCACGCAATCGAGAGCTCGCCGGGATGGCATTCGGCCGACAAACGGCCGAGAAGGGTCGGTAAGGGTCTGAGGGCCGTCAGCCCAAATCCTGAAACCGGTTCACATTCCTCTGTCGGGCCATGTCCAGTTCATAGCGCCCCGTCCACCCGTGGGTTTTCAGTTTCCGCCCGAGCACGACCTTGAGAAACGGTTTGAACACGTATAGCCAGATGCCCGTCCACAACCGCCCCTGCTCACGAACCCGGGGTGACGGTTCCCACCACCCCATCGTCACCTGGCGATGGTACCAAACCAGGTATTGAAGGGTATCGGTGTCCATGTGACGGGTTCGCACGTTTGCCCAGATCCCGTTGTACCATCGGTAGTCGTCAGGGTTGGTCACCAGTCCCTCCGCCATCAGGTGCTGACGGATGCCGGTTTTGGGATAGGGGGTGAGAATTTGGCAGTAGGCGGTATCCGCCCCAGAAGACTTTAGGAAACGGTAGTTTTCGACGATTTCCTGCTCCCTGTCATCAGGGAAACCGAATATCATCCCCCCCACCACCATGATGCCGTGCCGATGGCAGATATCGATGGCCTTCCGGGAGGCCTCCACGATATCCCCCTTTTTCGCAGTTTTGAGGTTCTTCTTGGACACATTTTCGATGCCCAGAAAGATCGTTTTAAAACCGGCTTTGGCCATCAATCGAACCATGTCCTCGTTGGCGGCCATCGTCGCGCAGTCCGCCTGAACCACAAAATGCAGATTCCGGTAGCCGCGGGCGATGATGGCGTCGCACAAGGCCATCACCCGATCGGGAGAGAGCACCAGATTGTCGTCGGAAACGAAGATCCACCGGCAATGTCGCCGGTAGTAGATATCGTCGATGTCCGCCAAAACCCTATCGATGGGAAAAGGCCTGAAGGAGCGGCCGTACATGTGCCGAATACTGCAGAAATTGCAGTTTCGCGTGCACCCCCGGGAGGTCTCCATCACCTCCACCTTGCTGTTCATGATGTGATAGCCCCACGTCAGACGCCGCTTGTCACGGATGGGGATTTTCAGCCTCGACAAATCCAGGAGTTCCCCTCGGGGGTTGTGACGGAAACCGCCGTCGGTTCGATAGGACAGGGATGGAATGGCCTCCAGCCGGTCCAGGCCCTGCAATGCATTCACCAGCCGTCGAAAGGTGTCTTCTCCCTCTCCGCGGACCATGAAATCAATCCCCCCCGCCCCGTCGGACGCGCCGATTTCCTCGTACATCAACGTGGCGTGGTAGCCGCCGAGGACGATCTTGACCCGAGGCAAAAGGCTCTTCACGAGCCGAATCAGCTTGAGGCAGGTGTCAAACTGCCAGGTCATGGACGACAGCCCGACCAGGTCCGGTTGAATTCGGGCGAGGACCCGGGTGAGGTAGCGCCGGACCGAGCGCCGTGCGCGAATCAGATCGATTAGACGGACCTCGTGTTCACCGTCGATGTTGGCGCCGATGCTGGCGATCCCTAAATTGGGCATGTGGAAAGCGGCCTCGTGCATGATCACAGGCGCCACATCCGGCATGGATATCAGAACAATCTTCATGGTTCCTCACTAACCCGACGCCGCCGATCACTGCACCCGATGGCGGAGACGGTGGGGTCAACGCTTCAAATGGGCTTCCAGACGACGACGTACATCGGCCATGAGGGAACCGACTCTGACGGCGACGCCGTCGATCTCAGTGGGAATGTCCGCCACCAGGTCCACGGAGACGGTATTGGGCCGGCAGGTGTTGAACAAAAATTTGCCGGGCTGGAACAGGGTCTCCGATCCTCGAATGGCCACCACTTTGATCGGCGCTTTCATCCTTATGGCAAGGGTGAATACGCCTCTTCGAAATCGCCCCACCCCTCCGTCCCTGCTGCGGGTTCCTTCAGGAAAAACGATTAAATTGGCGCCCTCTGCCAGAAGGGTGTCCAGTCGGTTCAGGCCGTCGATCATCACCCCCCCGAGGCGGCTGGTGGCCCGGGAGGGGATATAGCCGGACAGGGCCAGCATGGTGCCAAAGACGGGGATGTCGAACAAGCTCGCTTTCGCAATGGTGGTGTGCTTCTCGAAAAGAGAAATCAGGAGGATTGGATCAATATAGGAGACGTGGTTGCTCACAACGATGGAAGAGCGGATATGGCGGACGTCATCGGCGATCTCCCAGTGTTGGAGGGGAACCAGGCATTCCAGCAGTCGGAAGAAGCCCTTGTAGAACCGGTGGTTCAGCCGCTGGAAGGCCTCACGGCGATCGACGGAAAAAAAACCTGCCAGAAGGTATCTCGGGGCAAAGAGACCCACGAAACCGACGGTGAAATACCCCCATAGGCATAGGGTGACCGCAAGGTCTTTCAACCGCTCGACCAGTGAGACCTCGCGTGGCGAACCGCCTCTTTCGATTGCCGACCGGCAGCTCATGGATCATCAGGCCTTGTCAGAAACAGGCAGGTATTGACCCCGCCGAATGCGAAGTTCTGCACCGCGGCCGTCACGATGGGGCACGATTCCAGGCCGGCAGTGTGCCGGATGCCGCTGCATCGGGGATCGACCTCGTCCAGGTTCAGGGTCGGAGCGATGAACCCTTCCGCCATCATATATAGGGTCATGATGGACTCGATGACGCCGCAGGCCCCCATGGTGTGGCCCATATAGCTTTTAAGCCCGGTCACCGCGGGCGATTTCCCATAGATCCGTTC
>JASFIA010000401.1:0-3556 GCA_050122915.1 Desulfobacterales bacterium
CTCGGGCCCTGAGCCTTTTCCGGATTTCCGGACCTCGATGTGACAACCCATACACTGATAGTGAAACGCTTTCTGCAGATCCGGTTGGTCCCCTGGGCCATGGCAGGCGGCACAGGAGATGTTCTCGTTACCCTCGTAGAGTTCGTCTTCGTCCAGCACGTTCGTTTCCCCGTCGAAGTCGTGATGACACGTAAGACAGTCGTAGAGCCCCATGTGCAGATCGTGGGGGAAGGCAACGGGGGGGCGCGTGGGAAGACCGTCCTCATTGTCGTTCAGAATGAGGATGTCCTCCTGAGCCATGGCGGCGGCGGGAGCTGCGACCAGGAAGAGGAGAAACAGCATGGCAATCGGTGCCATTCCGGTTCGATTTTGCGTCATAATGGTGTCGATACCTTTCGTCCTGACGGCCTTGGCCGGCGTGCAAGGACTTACTCCACGGGTTCCCCGGGCCACGGTTCATCCCAGGTGTAGACCACGTCTTGGGAACGGCAGATGTCTCGGGCAAAGGAAATCATTTCCGGAATGTCGATACCCAAGGGGCAATAGCAGCGGGTGCAGAGAACGCAGCGCCGCCAGACGATCTCTTTAATATCTTCCAGCTCTTTCTGACTGACCCGCCCCTTTTTTTTGTAAAGCCGTCCCAGCGAGTTGATGACCTTGTGGGAGGGCATGTATCGAGGATCGCCGTCGTGGACGTGGTACAGAAAACAGCTTTCCGCACAGAGACTGCAGTGGGCGCAAACCCTCAAGGCCATTTTCATTTTCGGCTGTTTCGCCTTTAGAAGCGTTTGGATTTCTTCTGCATTTATCGGCTGCTGCTCACTCATGGACATTCTCCGAAGTGCGGTGGCGTCAGTTCCAGACGCGACTGCCTCCCCTGCCGAAGGTATTTTCATGGATCATGACGAAGCGATTGATGAAGAAAAACGGCATATGGACCAGTTTGGTGAAGGGAATGGCGATTAGCATGAGCTCGCCGGCCAGCATGTGCAGAAACACGACCGTATCGTAATCAAAGATCAGGTGGTAGGCCAAAAACCCCGTTACGAAGGGGGCGGTGGCCAGCAGCAAGACCACATAGTCGTATAGGGTCGTAATCGCCCGAACCCGCTTCACGAAAAGTCGTCGGTAGAGGAAATAGAGGCCTCCTGCAATGACCACAATGGTCAGGGCGTCGGTGATCCCCTCGGGCAGGCTGGGGAAGCTGATTCCCCATGACAGATCCAAAAGAACGTTGTGGCCGAGGACAAAAAAGGGCGTAACGACCAGACAAAGATGGAAAAGGGTTGTAATGACGACCATCACCGGTTGGCTTCCAATGATGGTGAGCTTCAGCATTTTTAGCTTGTAGCCCAGAGACTGGGTTGGCAGCAGGCTGCTGTCGCCGGAAGGCCTTTGGGGGAGCCTTAGGGTCGGCTTCAGCAAGCTCGACTGATAGAATCGTATGATTTGGTAGGCCGTGCCAAGGATGAATACCAGTATGGAAACCCATACCAGAGGGCCACGAACGATGTCGTACATGGACAGCTCCTGAAAATGGGGATCGGGACCGCGGGCGTCCTATCGGAAACCCCGATGGCGCCGGCGGGGCGTCAGACCGCTGGCCGCGGCAACACTTTCGCTCTTTCCGCGATTTCCGGAACCTTGTGCTCCCACTCGATCGCCATCAAGTGGACGCCAGCAACCCCCTTCATCTCTTTGAACTCTTCGATCTGCTCGCAAGCGATCTCGATGCCTTCATTGGCTTGCTTTTTCTTGTCGACGCCCTGAAGGCGTTTGATAATCTCGTCCGGGACATCCATCCCCGGAACCTTGCTTTTCATGTATCGGGCCATACCAAGGCTTTTCATGGGAGTGACGCCGGCGAGGATATAGACCTTTTCGCTCAGCCCCATGTCGTTGGCCTGTTGAACCCACCGGCGCATTTTATCCATATTGTAGATGCACTGGGTCTGGATGAAATCGCATCCGGCTTCCACTTTTTTGGCCAGACGGTAGACCCGCCACTCAAAGGGTTCGGCGAAAGGGTTGGCGGCGGCGCCGATAAACATCTGTGGCGGGGTATCTATTTTGGCGCCCCCGAGAAAAATGCCCTCGTCCCTCATGCGTTTGATCATGTTGATGAGCTGGATGCTGTCGATATCGAACACCCCTTTGGCGTTGGGGTGGTCACCAAATTTCTGGTGGTCTCCGGTCAGACAGAGAATATTTCGAATACCGTGGGCGTATGCTCCGAGAATATCCGCCTGCATGGCCAGACGGTTTCGGTCCCGGCAGACCATCTGGTAATTGGGCTCGAGATCCTCCTGAAGGGCAACCAGAGCGGCGGCCCAGCTCGACATCCGAACCATGGCCGTTTGGTTGTCGGTGATGTTCACCGAATCCACCATTCCCTTTAACGGCCTGGCCTTTTCCCGGACTGCTTCCACATTGGTACCCCGCGGCGGACCCAGCTCTCCGGTGAAGGCAAAATGGCCGGCTTTGAGAATACGGGCAAGTCTGCTGTCGCTCATGGTGGTCAATCCCTTACCTGCATTGGTCGCTTCCCGGATCGATGCCGCTCCGGTTGTTGAAAGGACAATGGCTCTGGCCGACGCCCCCCGGCAATGCTATTGATGTCGAGGGCCTGCTGGGATCCGGGCGCCGGTTTCCAGAATTTGGTTCTATCGCACAGATCTTAAAAAAGTGTCAAGGAACCAGGCGGTATGACCTTGATTTTTTTGTTGAAATCATTCGGAGAAAACAATTTGAAAAATAGTTGATAAATGGGGTTCAATTCCTGGGCGAAAGAACATTATTCCCCGATGATCTTGACCAGGGCCCGCTTTTTCCGACGACCGTCGAACTCTCCGTAAAATATCTGTTCCCAGGTCCCGAAATCGAGTTGCCCTTCCGTAACGGCAACGACCACCTCCCGCCCCATGAGCTGCCGCTTCATATGGGCGTCGGCATTGTCCTCCCCCACATTGTGGCGGTACTGGGACACGGGCTCGTGGGGCGCCAGCCTCTCCAGCCAGATGTCGTAGTCGTGGTGAAGGCCGGATTCGTCATCATTGATGAAAACCGACGCCGTTATGTGCATGGCATTAATGAGAGCGAGGCCCTCCTTAACCCCACTTTCATCGATACACCGCTGAACCTCGGGTGTGATGTTGATAAAGGCTCTTCGAGTCGGTACATCGAACCACAATTCCTTTCTGTAAGATTTCATTTTCGCCTCCCGTTGGACTGAAATCAAATGCATTTCATTCGCTTTTTGTGGAATTGTAATAAGAAAAGCAGGGCCGTAATCGACCCTGCCTGAATAATGTTGGGAGTCATATCTAAGGTGTATTCGCTGTTCTCCCGCTTTATTGATGATCATTGTGAACGCACTCTCATGACAGAAAATCTGTGAGAGTGCGTTCGGTTTCTTTAGTCGAGACCAGTGTAAATGGCGTTTCCTACCATCCTGAAGGAATCCTCGGGGTGGCCTCGGAAGGTCGGATCGAATCCGATCAGGATCGAATCCTGCAACCCCTCCGCGCCGTTTTCGCCGTGAACCACGATCGGCATA
>JASFIA010000402.1:0-3555 GCA_050122915.1 Desulfobacterales bacterium
GAATGGCAGCTGTCGGACAGGAGCAACACGCGAACCCGCTCCCGCCGGTTGGAGAATAGAAGGTGAAGATCGTCGTCCAACAATGCGCCCGATGAACTGATGTCGTAGGGGCAAAGCCCTTCATCCCTTCCGTCGGTTTCATCATGGGAGGTATCCGGCACCCATGTGCCGTGCCCTGAATAGGTAATGACAACGGTATCATCCGGCTGAGCCGATTCGATCAACTCCCGAATAGCTGCTGTCATTTCCGTCTTCGTTGCCTCGGCGTCCAGAAGCATCTTCACATCAAACTGTCTTGCATTCAGCACGCCGGCCCAATCGTGGGCATCATTCACACAGCCGGAAAGATCCGATTGGGTGCCGGGGTAGTCGTTGATCCCAATGCAAAGGGCCGTTTTTGTCATGATCGCCTCCTTTTCGGAAACCCACAAGGGTGAAAAGACCACCGAAACCGACGGTTGGCAGGGCATCCGATGTCCAGTGCCCTGTCCGAGAGATGACGACGATGTGCCAATGGCTATGGTTGACTCACCAACGGACTCGCCGTCGACAGACGATTGTTGGGATTCAAGGTGCTGCCCCCTGTGCGACCGCCCGTCGCTTTCCCTCGTGCAGTGCGCGGCGGACGGGTCGACGTCAGCGGTAATAGGCCTGAGGCGAAGAGGATTCCCGATCCGTGTCGAGGCAGAGGAAGAAAAAGGCTAATAGAGGCCAAGGCTGTCGGGTTGAATTGCGGAGGGTGGCCGTATTTGTCGCGGTGCCGAGGCTGAGCCCTTCGGTGTTTCGAGGACATAGGAGGAAGGCCACCGGGTTTCGGGGAAGCCCTTATCCGCCCTGTGGAGTATACTACCCATCGAGGTGGGGTTAGGCAATGGTAATTTTGATCATTGTCCCAAGATGAGGTTGCTCCCTCGAATCCATGCCCGTTTACTCGGGGACGATAACACACCGCAACATTCCGCGGGGTATTCAGGGCTTGAAACGACCGACCGCACCTCAATGAATGGCCAATGGCAAACGTCCGCGAAGTGACCCAATTAATCTGCAGTCGATCCGGTAGACATTGGCCGGTCGGGAAAGGCACCCCAGCATTGGAAACGCCCGGGGAGCAGGCTCTATTTTTTCGGACAATGCAACGGCATCGACGCCGCCGGAGAGCATACGACGCTATGCCCGGGGCTTCCCGGATGCATGGAAGCTCGAAGCATCACGACCGACAAAGACAACGGAAGAGGTGCTGTCGCGTCATCCCGACGCGTCCCCGGGATAACTGCCCAACACTTTGAGACCGATGATCCGTTGTTTGAGTTCTTCGAGTAGCCCGGAAATGCGGTCATCATCTTTGGAACCCTCGAAATCCAAAAAGAAGCTGTAGTTTCCTGGATCGGATCTAAGGGGCATGGAAGCAATCCGTGTCAGGTTGATGTTCTCATCGGCAAACAACCTCAGAACATCATACAGCTTTCCGGCCTCATGGGGTACGGCGAAGATGATGGATGTCTTGTCCCCGGGATTGGTGCACGGCTCCCTGGAGAGCAGGAGAAAGCGGGTCGAGTTGGATGATCCGTCTTCAATGCCGTCCTTGATGATATCCAGATCATAGAGCTCGGCGCACAGTCGGCTGGCAATGGCTGCAGCGGCCTTTGGATTCTGTCTGGCCAGCATTTTGGCAGCACCAGCGGTGTCGTAGTACGGATTGGGCTCCAGTTTGTTACGAATCAGAAAGCCACGGCATTGAGCCAGGGCCTGCGGATGAGAGTAGACCACACGGATTTCCCGGTAATCAGTCCCCTTCGGCGCCAGGAGACAGTGCTGAACCGGAACCTTGATCTCTCCAATCACGTTAAGTCCGGTGGTGGTCAACAGGTCGTTCACCTGGGTCACGGCGCCTTCGAGGGAATTTTCCACCGGTACCACACCGAGATCGAGATATCCGTTTTCGACCCCGCGGAAAACGTCGACGAACTCCATGCAGGGGATATATGCCCCTGAAGGTCTGAGACGCCTGGCCGCCACTTCTCCGTAGGCACCGTGCTCGCCCTGAAAAGCAACCAGCTGCCGATCCTCATCCTGGAGGCGTCTGCTCTCCTGGATGATGGTCTCCAGAATCTGGCGGGTGAATGAACTCTCCACCAAATCGAGATTGAGCCTTTCAGCCCGCGCCAGCAGTTCCTCTTCCCTCGTCGCGTCATGGGTCTGCTCCTTGAATTTCTTGGAGCGAAGCGCTAGCCCCATGCGCTCCTGAAGCAGAACCAGCAATTCGCGGTCGATCTTGTCTATCTTGGTTCTGATCTCGTCGAGTTTCATATGGTCTCCTCAATTCGGTGTGGTGATGAAGGGGTCAGCCCTGTCGCCGGCAGTTTTTCGACAAAGGTGCGCAGTGATCGCACCTGTTCCATGAGGCTGTGAAAAGCGTCGGGAGTGAGGGCTTGATCGGCATCGCAGAGGGCCTCATCCGGGTTGTGATGAACCTCGATAAGCAGGCCGTCGGCGCCTGCCGCCACCGAAGCCAGACTCATGGGCCCGATCAAGCTGAGTCGGCCCGTGCTGTGGGTGGGATCGATGACGATCGGTAGGTGGGTAAGTTCCTTGATGGCGGGAACGGCGCTCAGATCCAGGGTGTTTCGTGTGTAGTTTTCGAAGGTGCGGATTCCCCGCTCACAAAGAATGACCGCCGGGTTCCCCTCGCTCAGAATGTATTCCGCACAATTCAGCCACTCATCCAATGTCGAGAACATTCCCCGCTTGAGGAGAACCGGTCGATCGATCTTTCCCACTTCTTTGAGAAGCGAAAAATTCTGCATGTTGCGGGTGCCGATTTGAAGAATATCGGCGAATTCGGCGACCCAGGAGACATCCCTGGGATCGAGCACCTCGGTAATAATAGGAAGCCCGGTTTCCCGGCGTGCCTTGTCCAGGATTTTAAGTCCGCTCAAACCAAGTCCTTGAAAGGAATAGGGAGATGTCCGAGGCTTGAAAGCGCCTCCCCGAAGTAGGTCTGCTCCGGCTGCTTTGACAGCGTGTGCAGCCTTCAACGTCTGCTGTTCGCTTTCGACGCTGCAGGGGCCCGCCATCACTACGAAATCCCGGCCAAATGCGACATCGCCAACCGTAATGACCGACCGCTGATCGGTGTCCCTGGAAACCAGTTTGAGATGCGTCATGTCTAACCCCTTTGGAAACCAATGGGTTTCGCCTTGAAATGATGGGATTCACCCGGGTCCGGCACGACGGGCAAATCACCGTTTGTCAGCCTGACCGCAAAGTGCCATAGACGCGGCAAAGGCCTGGGATGAGGCACCGGCCATCAGTCACTGACCGGAACTCAGGAACAGAAAAAGCCCCGAGAGTGCCGACTCGAGGCTTCAAGACAACTTTCCCCGAGCGGATTCATTCGTCCACCCGGGGTGTATGATCGGCTTGGCTACACGACCGGATGGACGCTTCTAAAATGATAAAAGAAGCGCCCGAAATTCAGAAAATGGCGGCCAAGTATTCTATTCATACCATGTTCTCCTATTGACACTAATCCATAATCGATTCCATTCGTCAATA
>JASFIA010000403.1:0-3548 GCA_050122915.1 Desulfobacterales bacterium
GGCCTCACGTTTTTTCACAACGCCAAACGCCTCATGGAGAAGGGATCGGGCCCCTACTTCTACCTGCCAAAGCTCGAAAACCACCTGGAGGCAAGACTCTGGAACGATGTTTTCGTTCGGGCTCAGGAGCTGCTGGGCATACCGAACGGCACTATCAAGGCCACCGTTTTGATCGAAACCATCCTGGCCGCTTTCGAGATCGAAGAGATCCTCTACGAGCTGAAAGATCACATGGCAGGCCTCAACTGCGGCCGATGGGACTACATTTTTAGTTTCATCAAAAAATTCAAGAATGTCCCCGGCTATATCTTCCCCGACCGGGCCCAGATCACCATGACCCGGCACTGTATGCGGTCCTACTCGCTTCTGGTCATTCAAACCTGTCATCGAAGGGGCGCCCACGCCATCGGCGGGATGGCCGCACAGATTCCCATTAAAAGCGACCCCGAAGAAAATGCCGCAGCCTTAGCCAAGGTACGTGAGGACAAGGTGCGGGAGGCCGGCGACGGCCATGACGGCACCTGGGTGGCCCACCCGGGGCTGGTTCCCATCGCCATGGAGGAATTCAACGCCGCAATGCCGTCTCCCAATCAGATCGACCGATTGAGAGAGGATGTCACCATCACGGCCCCGGATCTTCTCAAACGCCCCGAAGGAACCATCACCGAAGGGGGATTGAGAGCCAATGTCAGCGTCGGCGTTCAATATATTGCAAACTGGCTGTCGGGAAACGGGTGCGTTCCCCTCTACAACCTGATGGAAGATGCGGCCACGGCGGAAATATCCAGGACCCAGGTCTGGCAGTGGATTCACCATTCCCAGGGGATACTCGAGGATGGCCGACCCATTACCGCTGAAATCGTGGGAACCGTTCTGGAGGAGGAACTCGAAAAGATCAAATCCGAGATTGGAAGCCAAGCCTACCACAGCGGCAGTTACGATGCAGCGGCAAAGCTTTTCGAAGAGATCGTCACCCGGGATGATCTCGATGAATTTCTGACCCTTAGGGCTTACGAGCTTATAGACTAGCCGTTCCGTCCCCCGGCGGACCGTCGAAAGGAGGAAGACAATGGCAAAAACGATTCAGGAAAAAGCGGTCGAATGGGAGCGGCGGCTGACCTGCCACGAAATCGATTTTGAAGAGGCCGAAGCGCTTCGTGAGGAATGGTCCGAAGACCCGCGGTGGAAAGATGTTCTTCGGCCATACACCCCCGAGGAGATGCTCAAACTCAGAGGAACCCTCAAAATCGAACACACCTATGCCAAGATTGGCGCCAAGCGGCTTTGGAACCTCATCCAAACCGAAGACTACGTGGCAGCTCTGGGAGCCCTGACCGGAAACCAGGCGGTGCAGCAGGTGGAGGCGGGGTTAAAAGCCATCTACCTGTCCGGCTGGCAGGTGGCCGCCGACAACAACCTGGCTTATGAAATGTACCCCGACCAGAGCCTCTATCCCGCCAACAGCGTCCCGGTGGTGGTCCGGCGCATCAACAACGCCCTCCGGCGGGCGGATCAAATACAGGTTCTGGACGGGTGCACGGACGGTCCCTACTGGTTCGCTCCCATCGTCGCCGATGCCGAAGCCGGCTTCGGCGGGCCGTTGAATGCCTACGAACTCATGAAACAGATGATCGAGGCAGGTGCCTCAGGGGTTCACTATGAGGATCAACTGGCGTCCGCAAAGAAATGTGGCCATCTGGGGGGAAAAGTGCTCGTGCCGACGCGGGAATTCATCACCAAACTAGTGGCCGCGCGCCTGGCGGCCGATGTCTGCGGGGTGCCGACCGTTCTGGTGGCACGGACCGATGCGGATGCCGCCACCCTCCTGACCAGCGACATCGACGACCGGGACCGCCCGTTCATCGTCGACGAGCCGAGAACCAGTGAAGGGTTTTATCGGGTGCGCTCCGGGATCGACGCCGCCATCGCCCGGGCCCTTGCCTACGCCCCCTATGCGGATCTGGTCTGGTGCGAAACCTCCCGCCCCGACATCGACCAGGCCAAGCGGTTTGCCGAAGCCGTCAAAGCCGAATACCCGGACAAGCCCCTGGCCTACAACTGTTCGCCGTCCTTCAACTGGAAGGCCCACCTGGACGACACCACTATCCATGGGTTTCAGCGGGAGCTGGGCGCCATGGGCTACAAATTCCAGTTCGTCACTTTGGCCGGATTCCATTCCCTCAACCTCGGCATGTTCAATTTGGCCAAGGCGTATCGGAATGACGGCATGCTGGCCTACTCCCAGTTCCAGCAGACGGAGTTCGAGCAGGAAAAAGCGGATGGATACGCGGCCATCACCCACCAGAAATTCGTCGGTGCCGGTTATTTCGATCGGCTCATGAATGTGGTGACGTCTGGGGATACCTCTGTCCGGGCCATGGACGGCTCCACCGAATCCGATCAGTTCTGATCGGCACCCGCCGCCCCCTCCAGCCGCCGGGCAACGAGTCCCGGCGGCATTTTTCTTTTCCACGCCCCCAATATCTGATATCCCCCTGCCCATCTGTCGTAGAATGAAGAGGAGGCCGACCACTGGGATCCGTTGATTTCGACACGCCGGTTGACCGCGCCGGGACATCCAGTCTGAAGTGGAATCGCTACGGCGACAACGATATTCTTCCCATGTGGGTGGCCGACATGGATTTCCGTTCACCCCAACCGGTGATCGACGCCCTTAAGGCTCGGGCCGATCATGGGGTCTTCGGCTATACCGAGCCTCCCGGGGAATTGGTCGATGCGGCGATCCAGACCCTTCTCGAGGCGCATTCCTGGACGGTTCAGCCGGACTGGATTCTGTGGCTCCCGGGCGTCGTACCGGGATTGAACGCATCCTGCCGGATGGCCGGGGACCCGGGAGACGAGGTCATCGTTATGCCTCCAGTCTATCCGCCGTTTCTGTCCGCGCCCGCCCACACGGGTCGGCGATGCGTTGCCGTCCCCCTGCACAGGGGCGGTGACGGCTGGTCGATGGACCTGGCGGCAATCGAGGCGGCCGTCACTCCCAGAACCCGGCTTCTCATGCTGTGCTCCCCCCACAACCCGGTTGGCCGCGTCTTCACCCGGAAGGAGCTCGCCCCACTGGCCCGGTTGTGCCGCCGCCATGACCTGCTGGTGTGCTCGGATGAAATCCACAGCGGCCTGGTCCTCGATCCGGAGAGGCGCCATCTGCCTTTCGCTCTTCTGGACGACGACGCCGCTGCCCGGAGCATTACCCTGATGGCTCCCAGCAAAACGTTCAACCTTCCCGGCCTGGGGTGCGCCTTCGCTGTGATTCCGGACCCGGGAGTAAGGCGCCGGTTTGCGAAGGCCGCCGCCGGAATGGTTCCCGGTGTCAATCTCATGGGCTACACGGCGGCTCTGGCGGCATACCGGGACGGCGGGCCCTGGCTATCCGAATTGCTGACCTATCTGCGTGAAAACCGTGACAGGCTGATGGGTGCGGTGAACACCCTGCCCGGTCTGTCGATGTCACCGGTGGAAGCCACCTATCTGGCCTGGATCGATACCCGGTCATCCGGCATCGAAGCGCCGGCGGCCTTTTTCGAAAA
>JASFIA010000404.1:0-3547 GCA_050122915.1 Desulfobacterales bacterium
GACACCGGGGAGCTTCGTGTCGCACCCCAGGCGATCGACCGCTCCCACCCCCTGGCTTCCGTCGTGGGCTCGGAGAAGGCCATCAGCTACCTCACCGATACCATGGGCCGGATAACGGTCACCGGAGGGCACAGTTCGCCCAAGGGAGCCGCGGCGGCCTTGCTGAAAGACTTGATCCATTCCGTCGTATTCCCGGGTCTTTCCCCCTCCCCGGCTCCCGACCGCGGCGGGGCTTCGGCTTGACAGCCGATCCGTCTTTCGATTAAACATCTTTTCAATACCGGCGACGGCTTGTTCCAGAAGAAGTCGTATTTTTTTCTTTGCACCCACGGCCGCCGTCACCATCTGCAGGGACGGGTCATCGAGCCCATCCCGCGCAGCGTCTCCCCCTTCTTCCCGGACCACCTGTTCCGGCCGGAAATAGCGACCGGGAAGCACTCGGTCGGTATCGGCCCTATTGTAGCGGGCTGCCCCTCAACCAACCGGTTTTCAGCGATCGGCCACTAAAGGAGGTTTACGATGAAACGATTCTCAACATCCGCATGGGTGCTCTTTCTGATGCTCGCGCTCATTCTTCCGTCGACAGCAGTGGCAGTGGAGGACATCAAAATCGGGGTCATCTACCCATTGACCGGCGGGGCTGCCGCCGCGGGCCGTGAGCTGCGGGCCGGGGCCGAACTGGCGGCAGAAATCGCCAACGCCGCCATGGCCGACATCGATATGACCATGGCCAAGAATGCCGGCATTCAGAGTATGGGCGGCGCCAAGATCACCCTCATATTCAAAGACCACGAGGGCAACCCCACCCTGGGCGCGGATCTCGCGAAAAAACTCATCCTCGACGACAAGGTGGACGGTCTTCTCGGCTGCTATCACAGTTCGGTGACCAAAACCGTCTCTGCCGTTGCCGAGCAGTACGGGGTTCCCATGATCAACGGCTCCTCGACCTCCCCCGCCCTTACCACGCGGGGGTTCAAATGGTTCTGGCGCACCACGCCCCACGATTATTGGTTCACCAAAGATCTTTTCGAGCTTCTCGACGGCCTGAAGGCGGGCAAGGTAAGGGGTGTCGAGGCGGTCCCGGCCGACGACCTGGCCGTATTGGCCTCCGCCTGCGAAAAAACCGAGTGGGGTTCCCTGGTGACGGAAACGATCGAAGCCCTGGCCAAGGAGTATGGCTACAAACTGAGAAAATCCATGCTCTATGCCGCCAAGTCGGCCGACCTCTCAAGCGAAGTCCGATCCCTGAAAGGGGCGAAGCCCGACGCCATGCTCTTCGCCTCCTACACCTCGGACGCCATCCTCATGATAAAGACCCTGAAGGCGCAAAAAGCCGAAGCAAAAGTGGTCTGGGGTCAGGATGCCGGATTCGAGACGCCCGAATTCCGGGAGACTCTGGGAGACGCCATCGAAGGGGTACTGACGCGGACGGTTTTTCTGCCGAAAGTCGTCGAACTCAAGCCTGTCGCGGGACAGGTCAACACCCTCTACAAGGCCAAAACCGGCTATGACTTCAGCGGCGCCTCGGCCCGCTCCTTCACCGGCCTTCAAGCGTGGGTCCATGTGCTGGAGAAGGCAGGCTCGGCGAAGCCAGAGGCTATCCAGTCGGCCGCCAATGCCATCGAAATATCGGGCAGCGAACTCGTGGTTCCGTGGGCCGGCGTCAAATTCGCCACCGACGGTCCGGAACCCGGTCAGAATGTTATGGGATCAGGCCTGATCGGTCAGTACCAGAAGGGACCGGACGGCCAGATGATCATGGAGATCGTCTATCCCTTCGACGTGGCGTCGGCCGACATGATCTATCCGTTCAAAGGGTTTTAGCCCGAACGGATGTCTTCGGGGCAAAAGGGATCCGATCCCCGTAAACGCGGAGCGGTCGGATCCCCCTCCAGTCCCCAGCCATCGATCCATCCGGCCATGCAGGCCGGTGCTGGGGTCGGCGCGTCAAGCGCAAGTCGGGAGGCTTTTGTGGATATTTTGGCCAGTTCCCTGGTAGCCGGTCTGTTGATCGGAATGGTCTTCGCCCTTGTCGCTTTGGGTCTCACCATGATCTTCGGGGTCATGGACATCATCAACTTCGCCCACGGCGAATTTTTGATGATCGGCATGTACACGGGGCTGCTGACCGCCCAGGCCACCGGGCTCGATCCCCTGCTGACCCTGCCCGTTGCCGCCGCAGTGGGATTTGCCCTGGGGATCGTCTGCTATTCGGGGTTCGTCAAGTATCTGCTCCGGGGCCCGATGGTGGCCCAACTGTTGGGCACCTTCGGGCTCATGCTGCTGCTTCGGAACATTGCATTGCTGCTCTTCGGCTCCGAAGACCGCGCCTTGCATCATGGCCTCCTTGTGGACAAGAGCTTCGATCTCGGGATGGGCATCATCGTGCCCGCCACCAAACTGGCCGCGGCGGGGCTGTCGGTCGTGGCCTTCGCAGGTGTGTGGGTGTTCATGAACCGCACCAAGACCGGCAAGGCCCTCACGGCCACGGCCCTGAACCCCCAGGGGGCGCGGTACATGGGCATTTCCACCGAAAGAATGAACGCCCTGGCCTGGGGAATCGGCGGGGCATCGGTCACCATTGCCGGGGCCTTGATCGTCAACTTCTGGTCCGTCAACCCTTACGTGGGCCTTCTGTTCACCATGATCGCCTTCGCGATCGTGGCCCTGGGGGGCTTCGGCAGTGTGCCAGGGGCCTTCTTCGCCGGACTCGTGGTGGGACTCATTACCGAAATACCGGGATTCTGGGATTTTCTGACCTATCGCCTGGATGTCGACTGGATGTATGACGTCCCCATGACGTCCTTCAAGTACATGTGGGTTTATGTGGCCTATTTTGTCATCATGGTGGTACGGCCGAGGGGGCTGTTCGGATGGAAGCAATAAAAAACGCCTTCGATTTCTCCGATCAACCCGGGATCGACCTGATCATTGCCGGGGCCATCCTGGTTGCCCTGGCTGCCTTTCCTCTCCTGCCGACCTCTGCCTTTGCCATGGCGACCATGATACAATTTTTCATCTTCTCCCTCTACGGAATGGGATGGAACACCATCGGCGGCTACGGCGGCCAGGTAGACCTCGGGAAAGCCCAGTACGTGGGTATCGGCGCCTACACCACGACGGTTTTGCTGATTCGCTGGGACATCCCTTTCTGGGTGTCCATGCCCTTCGGTGTTCTCCTCTCGGTGGGGTGGTCTTTCATCATCGGCTATCCCCTCTTTCGGTTGAAGGGGCACTATTTCGCCATTGCAACCATCGCCACCTCTCTGGTGCTGAAGGACCTTTTCGAGGTTTGGGACTTCGTGGGAGCGGCCCGTGGCCTTGAGATCTCCCCCATCGAATACCCCCCCCCCGACTTCCTGCGCCTGATATTCAAAGAAGATGTGTACTACTATTACATTCTTCTGGTGTTTTTCGTTGCGGGGATTCTCTACCTTAACTGGTTCAGAAAATCCCGCCTCGGCTACCAGCTCCGGGCCATCAAGGACAATGAGGATGTGGCCAGATCCCTGGGCATCAATGTGCACTGGTCGAAGATCAAGACCTA
>JASFIA010000405.1:0-3516 GCA_050122915.1 Desulfobacterales bacterium
ACACCCCCCCCCATGACGATGCCCTTGGTCGGGGTCACATCGCCGTAGTCCCGTCCCCAAGCGATGGTGATGTGCCTTTCGCCGGGGATCAGGTTGTTTGTGGGATCCAAATCGACCCAGCCGCTATGGGGAATAAAGACGGACAGCCAGGCGTGGGAGGCATCCGCCCCCAGCAATTTGGGTTTCCCGGGGGGCGGCAGGGTTTCGAGGTATCCGCTGACATAACGGGCTGCCAGCCCATAGGCACGCATGACCCCGATCTGAAAGTGGGCAAAGTCCTGACAGACCCCCTTCTTGCTTTCCAGAAGCGCCTCCACGGCGGTTCCGATCGTTGTGGCTCCCTTCTCGTAGGTGAACTCCTCGTTGATTCGCCGGGTCAGGTCCAGTGCGGCTTCCAGTATGGGCGCTCCTTCCACGAAGGAGGGTTCGCCGTAGCGTTTCAGGGCCGGACTGACGGAAATCATGGGGGACGGAAAGACAAACTGATAGGCCTCCAAGTCCGTTTCGCCCGGATGGGCGCTGAGGTGTTGCGCAACGGATTCCCATGCCGGGGTGGATGAGGCGGCAGGGGCATGGGGGGCGGCGGTTCCGATGAGGCTTTCGGCGGTGATCGACAATTCCCGGTGGGAGGCCTGCACCATGAAGACATCCACGAGATTCCCGAAATAATCCGATCGGCTTCGGATGAAAGCGGGCTTCGGCTCGATCACCAGGCGGTTGCTGAGGACCGTCTGGTATTGGGTATCCCTTGGGTGCAGGTATAGTTCGTTCTGGGACAGAGACGCCGGTTCCGAGTATTTGTACCGGGTGGTATGCCTGATCTGGAACTTCATGGGATCTGCCTGCCGTTGATGGCTGAAAAATGCTGAATCTGAGGCACGCGGCTCAGATAGTTGCTGGTGATGTATTGGGCAAACGACTGAAGCCCGTCCTCCAACTCTTCCAAAAGGGCGGTGATTTCGTTCCGGACCGTTTTGTCGGGGCCGCAGTTGAGTTGGGTCAGGTCGGCAAGGCGAACGGCGGTCAGCATTCTGAGAGCGACGCGGTCCTCGGGAGTGCTGTATCGGCGAACATTTCCCCTGGGCAGATGCTCCACATGATCGGCCAGCACCTTGATCTGAAACCCAAGGGCCTTGGGGTTGCTTTCGTCGACGATCAGCAGGTCCAATACCGGCGCCAGCTGAAGGGTTGTGCGATAGCGCGCCCGATAGGTCATGAGACTGTCGGCCACCTCCAGCAGGGCTTCGAGGATGCTGTGGGGTTCATAGCACGCCATGGGCATGGCGCTGTGGATGAGGTGAACCTGGTTCAATCCCCGTTCGATGCGGCGGCCCATGTCCATGAAGCGCCACCCCAGGCCCCGCGTGATGCTTTCCATGGCCAAGCCGCTGAAGGCGGATAGGGTGAAAAGGGTGTCGTCCAACAGTTCCAGGGTCTGGCTGAGGGGGTTCCGTAAAAACCCGTCCGAGCGCAGGAAATGCCGGTCAAGGCGGCTGAGGATGTGCCAGGAATCCGGAGACAGACGGTCGCGGACGTTTCGTGCGGCGCTTTGAACCTGGGTGAGGTGATGGGGGATGGTCTCCGGGCGGTCCTTCCGGAAGATGCCGGAAAGCAGGGCATCTTTGATGAGTGAGCCGTCGATGGGGCCGTCCTCCGGAAGCCGATCTCCCTCGATGACGCCGTTTTGCTTGAGGATGTCCAGCAGGAAGGGAATCTCTTTCATCTCCGACCATTGGGCTTCGAGGGAAAACCGTCTTAAAATGCTTCGAATCAGTCGGACGAGACCCTCCGCCCGCTCGAGATAGCGCCCCAGCCACAACAGGTTGTCGGCAACCCGACTGGGCAGGTCGCTCCCCCTGTTGAATTCGGCAATGGAACGTAAATCCTTCATCAGGCTGAATGGGGCAACCGGTCGATCAGAAAGAATCCATAGGTCCTTGCTGCTCTGGTGCCTCGCGCCGCTGGCCAGAAGGCTGTCCGCTGTCCCCGAGGTCCGCACCAGAGCTCCCGGCATGACGGCATACCCGCCCTCCTCGCCGCCGGCGCAAAGAAACGGCCGCAGCACTGCATGCTGCGGGACCACCTCCCGGTTGATCCGGGCAGGCACCGCCGACGGCAAAATGGGCTCCAACCCGATGTAGCCATAAGGGGATTCCTTAATCATATGCCGAAGCCTGTCGATATCTTCCGTGCCCAGAAGGCGGCAGTCCACGATTTGCTCTCTGCCGGCGTTGAAGGCGGGCCGAAGGATGAGCGATTGGATATGGTCCAGGACATAGGCCAAGGATTTCTGATCCCCGCACCACCAGCATCGAGAACTCGGCAGGATCAGCTCCTCGTTGAGCAGGTGCCGGCAAAGACCCGGCAGCATTGCCTGAAGAGCCGGTGTGTCCACGAAGCCGCTACCCGGGGGATTGATGACGGCCACGCGGCCCTCCCTCAGCGCCTGGGTAAGCCCTGCGACCCCTATCGCCTTGTCGCTTCGGCTGGTCAGAGGGTCGCAAACCCCATCGTCGATGCACCTTAAAATCACATCCACCGGATCCAGGCCCCCCAATTTCTTGAGATAGACGCTGCCGTTTCTGACGGTCAGGTCCTGGCCCTCAACCAGGGGGTAACTCAGATACCGTGAAAGGAAGGCATGCTCGAAGTAGAAGGGGCTGGCCGGCCCCGGTGACAGGATGACGATTGTCGGGTCGTCCCGGTGCGTCAATGCGGACCCTGCCATCATCAGATGAAAGCGGCTGAAGAAAGGGGCCAGTCTGAGAATGCGGTTCTGGTGGTAGAGGTGGGAAAACACCCGGGACAGGATAATGCGGTTTTCGAGGGCGTAGCCCAGCCCCAGGGGGTTTTTCCCGTAGTCGCTCAACACGCACCACCGGCCTTCGGGGGTGCGGTACAGGTCGGCCGCATAATAGCTCAAAAAGGGCCGGTCGTGGTAGGCCATCCCGTGGGCCGTTCTCAGAAATTGGGGATTTGGAAAAACCATCTCGGGGGCAAGCTGGTGGGTTTTCATCAGCCGCTGGGGTCCGTAGAGGTCTTCGAGAATCATGTTGAGCACCAGGGCGCGCTGGGCCAACCCTTTCTCCACCGTTTCCCAGTCTCCGATCGGAACGGGCAGGGGGATGATGTCGAGCTCCCACGGCGCCTGCCGGCCGTCCGGATCGTCGAAAGGATTGAAAGAGGCCCCATGTTCGTGGCGCATCCGCTTCATCTGTGCCTGC
Source organism: Desulfobacterales bacterium (assembly GCA_050122915.1). Classification (GTDB taxonomy): domain Bacteria; phylum Desulfobacterota; class Desulfobacteria; order Desulfobacterales; family UBA5852; genus CALNZV01. The sequence goes on from JASFIA010000405.1 coordinate 3,225, forward strand.
TGCTGGTTCAGCTCGTCGGGCATCATCTGCCCGATCGAGGACAATACCGATTGCCAGTGGGCCCGGGGCGCATGGGGGGCTTCAAAGGCTTCGTTGAAGGACCGGCCGGGGGCGGTGGCGATCTCGAATGCGGCGGCCCCTGAGACCGGGGTCTGGGTGTCGGGTGTGGGGGGCGTGGGCATGGTTATGGGTGCCATCGGGAGATCAACGGGTAAATGCTCCTCTGGTCCGGTCAATACCTGAGATCCAGGGTGCATGGAGCAAACGGGTTTTTTTCCTCATCGGGTATCGT
>JASFIA010000406.1:0-3511 GCA_050122915.1 Desulfobacterales bacterium
CGAAGGCCTCGCGGCTGATTTCAATTGACTCCCACCGAGGCTTTCTTTTAGATTGTCCATTCATTCGCCCGCCAATGAACCGCTGGGGCGGACCGGCATCGGTGCCATCGCCGGGCCGAAGACCCTTGAAGATGGATCGCCAAATGAATCAATTGTTCCGGTACTGGTTTCAACGGTATTTCTCCAACCCCCAGGTCATCATTCTGGCCCTTCTTCTGGTGCTGGGCTTGGCGATGGTGCTCACCGTGGGGCAGATGCTCGCTCCGGTCATTGCCGCCATCATCATTGCCTACGTATTGGAGGGGGGCGTCGATTTCCTTCACCAACGGCGGATTCCAAGAAGCGTCGGTGTGCCAATTGTTTTTATTGTGTTTGTGGTGTGCGTATTCACCATTTTGCTGCTCCTGCTGCCCTTGGTGTCGAGGCAGATCGGGCAACTCCTCTATGAACTGCCCGGCATGCTTGCCAAAGGCCAGACCCTTCTCCTGCAGCTGCCGGAGCGCTATCCCCAGTTTGTCTCCGCCGAACAGATCCGGAGCATCATTCAGGCCGTTTCCGCCCAGATTACCCTCATGGGTCAGAAGGCCCTGTCCTTTTCCCTGGCATCGGTCAGGGGTGTGTTGTCGGGGATCGTCTATCTGGTACTGGTTCCCTTCCTGGTCTTTTTTTTCCTGAAAGACCGGGGGCAGATCCTTGGCTGGGTGAAGTCTATTCTTCCTGACAACCGCCGATTGGCCGGAGAGGTTTGGGACGAAGTCAACCAGCAAATCGCCAATTATATCCGGGGAAAGCTACTGGAAATTGTCATCGTGTGGAGCGTCACCTTTATCGTCTTTAGAGTCATGGAGCTCCGGTTCGCCATGCTCTTGGGGGTCCTGGTGGGCCTTTCGGTGCTGATTCCATACATCGGGGCGACCGTGATGACCCTGCCGGTGGCGCTAATCGCCTTTTTTCAGTGGGGCGTCAATGCGGAGTTTATCTCCATACTGATTGCCTACGGGATTATCCAACTCCTCGACGGAAACCTCCTGGCCCCCTTGCTGCTCTCCAGGGTGGTCAACATTCACCCGGTTGCCGTCATCGTATCCATTCTGATATTTGGAGGGGTGTGGGGATTTTTGGGCCTGTTTTTCGCCATACCGCTGGCGACCTTGATTCACGCGGTGATGAAAGCTTGGTCGGCCACCATTGCCAAGGACCACGCCGATGAGGATGCGGCCGCGAAGGCCTCAGGGGAAGTGGAACTCTCTTCGAAGCACCCTACCGTCGGCCGGGATGGATGACGGATGCGGGCGCGTCATTCACTTGGCCGGTTTCCATCGCCAGTTCTCGTAGTAGTCCCAGCTGACCATCGCGTTTAAGCGGTTCAATTCGTTTGTTTTTTCCGACAATGTGGCCTTCATTACGTCACCGACCGAGAGCAGCCCGATAGTCTCGCCGCCCTTCTCGATCAGAAGGTGACTGATCCGCAGCCCCAAAAATTTATCCATCAGGTTGAACACCGTGTCGGTGTGGGGTGCGGTGATCAAGGGGCTCACCATATAGTCGGAGATGCGGGAGGAGACCGGATCGAATCCGGCTTTCACCGTGTCCCGCAACAGATCCCGCTCGGTCCATATGCCGACGATATTTCCGTCCTTCTCGACCAGGATCGATCCCACATTCGCATTGATCATGATCAGGAGAGCTTCGTGAATCGTGGCATTTGCGGGTACAGTGACCAGATCCCTTCCTTTTTCGGTGATGATGGATTCCGCGTCGATCATATCTGGCTCCTTTCCCCGCTCTCCGGTCGAACACCGCTCCGTTCCGGAAGGGTCGGGATCATTGGGTCATGGTTTCCATCCCGTCGTGATAGGCGCCGCTTCTTGCCGCGGAATTGCACTCCGCCCGGTGGCGGAACACCCTCTGGGCCTTTTCGACCATCGCGGTGTCACCTTTCCAGGTGTTGAGGGTATCTTCCTGAAGGGCCCGCCCGTAGGAAAAAGAGAGCTCCCAGGGATGGTCTCCCAATGCGTTCATGGCGTTGAGGTGAGCCGTGGCATGCCTGGAGTTTTGACCACCTGAAAGAAAGACGATTCCCGGCACCGCCGCCGGCACGACCTGCCTGAAGCAGCTGACGGTCCGCTCGGCCACCTCCTCAACACCCGCCTGGTCTTTGCAGTCCAAGCCAGATATGACCATGTTGGGCTTGAGGAGCATTCCCTCGAGGAGAACCCGGTGATCGTAGAGGGCGTTGAATACCACCTTCAGGGTTCTGCTCGTGACGACCTCGCATCGGTCGATGTCGTGGCCGCCGTCCATGAGGACTTCTGGCTCCACGATGGGGACGATGCCGGCTTCCTGACAGAGTGCGGCATAGCGGGCAAGGGCGTGGGCATTCGCCTCGAGATTGGCCTGGGTCGGAAGGGCGTGGGCGATGGTAATCACTGCACGCCACTTGGCGAAGCGGGCCCCCAATTCACGGTATTCCGACAGCCGGTCTCTCAGACCGTCCAGGCCCTCGGTGATCTTCTCCCCATCAAATCCGGCCATTGGTTTGGCTCCTTCGTCAACCTTGATACCCGGCAAGACGCCCAGATCGGAGAGCAGTTTCGGGAAGGGGGCTCCGGCCTGGGAGGACTGGCGGAGCGTTTCGTCGAAAAGGATCACACCACTGATGAACTTCCCGATATCCGGACTCGTAAACAGCAGTTCTCTGTAAGCCCGTCGATTTTCCTCGGTTGACGCCACATTGATCGTGTCGAACCGCTTCTTGATGGTTGGGGAACTTTCGTCGGCGGCGAGTATGCCTTTTCCTTTGGCGACCAGCCTTTCGGCGGTCATTATCAACTCCTTTGCGCTCATTCGACTCCTCCTTGAATGTGACATCCTTGCGCTTCAAGCGCCAGTCCTGTGGGTTGCAATGTAAAGGTGGCAACATATGGATCGCCGTCAACCGGTGCGGCCGGCGATCGGAAAGATCGGGAAGGGGCCTATGACACAGACGGTGCTGGCCGACAATCATAGACACGCAAACCATAAGGATCATTCCGAATGCTGTCAAACCAGCGGCAACCATAAAGCCCCGTCCGTCGGCAAAAATCGCGTTGCAAAATTTGGTGGATGGGATATGGTGCCCCCCTAAAACGGGGATGAATCCACCCCATCCGTCGCCCGGTCTGCGCAATCCGGGCGGAACCCCATGGTGGGAAAACGCTTCTGCCACCAAAGGACGGTCATGGCTACCACATCGTATACGTCTGAATCCATTGAAGTCCTCAGCGGTCTTGATCCGGTGAAACGCCGGCCGGGCATGTACACCGACACCCAGCGCCCGAATCATCTGGGCCAAGAGGCCATCGACAACAGCGTGGACGAGGCCATTGCAGGCTTTGCCTCGCGGCTGGAGGTGACCCTCCATGGCGACCAGTCCCTTACCGTGGCGGACAACGGCAGGGGAATGCCCGTTGACATTCATCCTGAGGAGCAGGTGTCCGGGGTCGAGGTGATCATGACGCGGCTGCACGCC
>JASFIA010000407.1:0-3510 GCA_050122915.1 Desulfobacterales bacterium
TGCCATTGAGAGGAGTTCGAAATGCCAAAGGGATACTGGATCGGAAGCGTCGATGTCGCCGATGCCGAGAAGTATAAGGCATACATTCAGGCCAACGCCGTGGCGTTCAAGAAGTTTGGTGCGACGTTTCTGGTTCGCGCCGGCCGCTTCGAGAATCCCGAAGGAACAAGCCGCAGTCGAAACGTAGTGATCGAGTTTCCAACGTATCAAGCGGCGCTCGACTGTTGGAAGTCGCCTGAATACCAGGAGGCCCTCAAGTTAAGACTGCAGATTTCAACCATCGACTTGGTTATCATTGAGGGGTACGACGGCCCTCAGCCTTCCTGAGGTCACGGCATCGACCGCGATGCGCGAAAAGACGTCGAACGAGTCGCCTGAGAGGAACGGCCAGGGTTATGCGGCATCTACATTTTTATATCGCGGTGCCGTTTGCGAGCCGTTGCCGAAGACTGAGCATTTCTGGAGAATCCCTCAATTCGCCCGTTATACCGGAGGCTGCAAACCACCACGGTCAAAATGACTATCTATAAACCAGAGGTACCCAGCCACTTTCTTTTGTTCCTTGCAGGATCTGTTTGGGTACTTGTTGGTATCACGCTTTTGTTTATCGCGTTCTCTTGGCTATCAACTGCTTCCAATATTAGTATTCGATTGTTCATGATATCCGGAGTAATACTGGCATTGTTGGTTCATCATTATGGTTTCCTGAAAATTGCGGATAGCAATTTGAATAGGATTCTTTTAATGAATAAACAAAGCTGTTTATTTGCGTTCATTTCTTGGAAAAACTATTTGATCATCGCTGTCATGATCACGATTGGAACAATTCTACGTCATTCGGTTGTTCCTAAACCGTATTTGGCGGTACTATATACAGGTATCGGTTTGGCTCTTGTTTTGTCGAGTGTCAGATATTTTAGAGTTTTTGTTCAAATCATTAGAAGATAGGAACGGATGCCTATCGATTGTCTACCCTGTTAGGCCCCAAATTCCGTCCTTACTGGTGAGCAAAACGTTATGTTGGCTGAAACTTCTTGAACACGGAATGGGCGTCTTTTCCCGAGGTCTCGAAAAGAAGATTTTATGCATGCCAATAATTCAAGTGGTTTTTTCTTTATTAATCATACTCGGAGGCCTATTTTTAACTGCATGCGGATTGTGGATAGACAGCATATTTCCTTAAAAGACGATTTCCAAGGCATGCGTCAAACCGCTATAAAACCATTCCAAATATATTGATATTATAAGATAAATCAAAAGGAAAAAGTATGATGAAATTTGGCGCCATTGACAAAAAGAAGAAGACAATAAGCGATAATGATTTGATTTGCTATTGCTTTGGTTATTCCAAAAAAGAAATCGAAAACGATTACATCGATAATGGACGGTCAACAATTATAGAAAAGATTGAAACGGAAAAGAGCCAGGGTCGATGTGATTGTTCTAGGAAAAACCCAGAAAGACGCTGATGTTTGGCGGCTGTTCGCCAGGTGGTGGAAGAGTTGCAAAAATAAGTCATATATATCACCTTTATCAGGTCGGGTTGGAAGTCTTTTGCCTCCATCGCCGACCGGCTGTGCAAACGGGTATTCGGCTCCTCCATATTCGGCTGGTTCAATCGACCAATCGCGGCCTCACACTTCCGGTGTCATCATCACAAAGCGTCGGCCGTACAGCAGAAAGCTCGCCAATGAATTCAAGACAAGACGGAAGACAATCGTCCTGGGCAAATACGGTTTCCCCACCGACATTCTGCCTCTCCGGGATATGGACAGAGCGGTGATCGGTGATCTCGGGACGCCGGTTCACGTTCGAACAGCCTTTTTTCGTGCGGACGCGCGGTGCACTGGCGGTCGGGGCCCGCTGTCCTTTCGGAAGCCTTACTCGGCTGCAAAAATCTTTGCCCTCACTCTCTTTGCCAGCTGTCTGGTGACCCTTAGGTTCTGAACCTGCAAAAGCGGGACGTCATGGCCGTCTTGGAGAGGTTGGAGCCGGTGCGGCCCAGCAAGCCGCCGCAACCTCATGGTGACAAAGATAAAAATCTCTGACCTCTCAGGAGTCGGCATGACCCCCACGGCCGTTAATTTCAAAGACAAGTTTTCCAGGTTCCATGACCACTGGTCACCCAGGGTGATCGCTGAAATGAACGACCACCAATTCAAATTGGTGAAGGTGAAGGGGGCGTTCATCTGGCATGACCACCCCGACACCGACGAGGTCTTCATCGTCATCGAAGGGTCCCTGACGATCCATTTTCGGGATGGCGCAGTGACGATCGGCTCCGGTGAGATGGTTGTCGTTCCAAAGGGCGTCCCACACAAGCCTGCCGCGAAAGAGGAGTGCAAACTGATGATCGTGGAGCCCAAGGGGGTGGTCAACACGGGGAATGCCGGCGGCACGATGACAGCGGAAAACGACGTCTGGGTGTAGAGGGAAGTCTATTTGGTGTCGACCCGAGAGCCCTTGTCCCGATCGACGACCAGGGTGAAACATCGGCGAGTGGGCGATGGTCAATAGGAAAGAGATGAACATACTCAAAATAGCCGCATTTACGGTTGACGGCATCGGCGGCAATCCCGCGGGTGTCGTCTTTTCAGGCGAGATGCCCCCGGAAAGGGAAATGCTCCGCACGGCCGCCAAGATCGGCTATTCGGAGACCGCATTTTTGCACCCCTTCAACAAGGGATGGAGAATCCGCTATTTTTCACCGGAGATCGAAGTCCCCTTCTGCGGACATGCCACGATTGCCGCCGGAGCCTCATTGGGCGACCGCCTTGGGATGGGGATCTACACACTCTTTTTGAATACCGGCGCTATCACCGTCGAGGTCGACAAGGCACTGAATGGCAGAACCACGGCTGCCTTGCAGTCGCCTGAAACACGGTCTGAGGACGCTCCCCGGGAGGTTGTCGAATCGATTTTCAAGCTGTTCCAGTTCGACGCCACGGATACCGATCAGCGCTTTCCCGTCCGCTTTGCCTTTGCCGGTGCAAAACATCTCGTTATCGTTCTGAAAAAACGAGAGACGCTTTCGGAAATGAGCTACCATTTCGAGAAGACGAAAGCATTGATGCTGCGTGAGGATTTGACTACCATCAGTTTGTTGTGGCCCGAATCGGACGAGGTATTTCATTCCCGGAATGCATTTGCGTCCGGCGGCGTCTATGAAGATCCGGCGACCGGCGCAGCGGCCGCCGCCCTGGGCGGATACCTGCGGGACATCGGCTGGCGGGGGAAAAGGCGGTTTCAGATTATCCAGGGGGAGGACATGGGGGTTCCGTCGCGGCTGATGGTTGAATACACCCAAGGGCCTGGTGCCAGCGTCAGGGTCGCCGGGGAAATCCGGTACATCAATGAGCCGGATGGCTGAGACACCCATGCGGCGGACATCCATTGGCTCTTCGCCGGTCCTAAGCGAAAAGCCATTGCTCAAGACGACGCAGTCCGGCCCATTGACGCTTTTTTTGCGCTGGCATACCTTAATGGTCAACGATATGAAGTAATGGTTCA
>JASFIA010000408.1:0-3509 GCA_050122915.1 Desulfobacterales bacterium
CCCGCTTTAGTAGTGTCCCTGGGATACAAGCCCCCCACCTCCCAAGAAAGGATCTGTGCCATGTCCTGCCGATTCAAGGCGTCCGCCCTGCTGATGTCCGCGGTCCTGTTTCTCCTGACCACCGCCTGCTCCAGCCCGGTCAACCGAGAGAACTACGGGAAGCTGACGATCGGGATGGATTACGGAGAAGTGGTCGAATTGTTGGGAACGCCGGATCGAAGCGAGTCCAGTCTTACCATTCAGAGCTGTGAGTGGGGAACGCCGCCAAAGACCATTTCGATAAAGTTCGTCGCCGACAAGGTGGTTTTTTTTTCCTCCGAGGGTCTCGAATAGACTGGCGACAGGGATGGCCCCGAATCCTGAATCCCCGGCCGGAGACGGCCTTCTCTTCGGTTTCCCTGGAGGCTGGGATTGGGATCGCCAATGATGGGGCTCCCCCTGCGGCCCGAGGTCCGGCGTCTTCGGGAATACCGTCTGAACGACCTGAGGGACCGGAATTCTTCCGCCGGTTTCACAGAGGCAGACATCCCTTCCATCGGGGCATTCCCCCCATCGGGCCGCGTTTCGCCGCTCTCGCCCAAGTGGTCAGCCGCCCTTGTCCGCAGGCCTTGAGCCCGACATATTCGACCAGTTCTTCAATGCGGTTCGTCGTCTCCTGTTCACGGCCTGAAGAAGCCGCCGGCCATGTCGAATTCCCCTCTCAAATGCGGGATCTCCCGCCAATCGAGATCCAGGAGTTCGGCAGCCCGCCGATCGAGATGGAGGGGATCCGGACCGGCGAGGATTCGTCCGATCGGAGGTACGCATTCCGGCCCCCCGAGGTGGAAGGCCGCCAGACCGACCGTCGCGTCCATGACAGTGAGGTCCGGGCAGCGGTGACGGTTCAGGTCCACGATGGCTTGGTGGAGATCCCGGTGAAGGGAGGCTTTGTTCCAGATGCCCTCCCTGCCGGCGTAGTGCCTGGGGGGAACCACCCCGACCATGTTTTTCAAGGTGCCGGTAATCACGGACAGGGAGTGTGCCTTCAGCACTGGAACCGAGATGAGCCAGTGGGAAAATAGTATTTCCGGCAGAATCATTTCCGTGAATAGCCGACAGCCGGGCAGGGATCGCTTCACCAAGGGCGCGGTGTTCAGGTCGAGAAGGCGAACCCCCCACTTGCGGGCCAGACGATCGTACCCGTGCCGTTTGAAAAGGTCAGCCGTCGTTAGGGAGGGATCTCCGCACCCTTCGGCTATGACGATTTCCGCATCGGAGTGACACCGGATATAGCCTAGGATGGCCTCACAGCATTCCGGGGGTGTGGTGACCGGATGGGGAGAGGCATTGACCAGGTTGGGTTTGATCAGGATCGCTTTCTGACGTGAGATGAGGTCCATGGCGCCCACGGCGTCCAGGGCATGGGCGACGGCGGGACCGTAGCCGGTGAAGGGGACAATGGCCGTAGGCCTGGAGGCGTGTGAACGCACGGGCCGGACTACCCGAACCGGGTCATCATCGGGCGGTTCAACAGATCGACGTTTTCGGACAGAAACCGGTCCAGGCATCGGCGGACCGAAGCCATATCTTTCGCCCTGCAGACCCGCCGGTAGAAATCGTGACCGAATAGAAAATTGGATGAAAAGTAGGCCGCGTATTGACGAAAACGGCGAAGGGCAACGATCTCTCCATAGGTTCGGGCAAGGGTTTCCAGCAATCCCATGGCGCAGTCCTTGTAGGCGTCTTTGCGGGGAGTGAACCCCTGGGCCCATTCGGCGAAGATCCAGGGCTTGGCAAGAGCAAGGCGTCCGATGGCCACCCCGTCGCACCCGGTGGTCGCCAGCATCCGTTCGCAGTCCGATCGATCGAAGACGTCCCCGTTTCCGATCACCGGAATGGAAACCGCGGTTTTGACCAGTGCAATGTATTCCCATTTGGGGGGCCGGGTGCGGCGGTCCGGCGCCACTCGTGGATGAAAGGTCACGGCGTCCGCGCCGGCGTCTTCGAATCGACGGGCCATGGCCACGGCCCCGCCGGGATCGTCAGACCATCCGGTCCGGTATTTGACGAAGACCGGGCAGGCAGTTGCCCGCCGCACCGACCGGACGATGGCCTCGGCGGTTTTTGGCGTTTTTAGAAGGGCGGCCCCGCAGCCTTTGGAGCAGACCGTCCCAACCGAACATCCGAAATTGATGTCCACCCCGAAAAACCCCTCCGCTTCGATCCGTCGGGCCGCCATGGCCATGGCCCCGGGGTCGCTCCCGAAAATCTGGCAAACCACCCGGGACAAGTCTTCCCCGGTCCTCCACATGAAGCCCCCCTGTGGGCTCCGGCCGTTGGGGACGGAGCGGGCCCAGCACATTTCCGAAAAAAGCAGTCCGTATCCCCCGAAGCGGCCGACCACCTCACGAAAAGCCGTGTTGCCCAATTTGGACAGAGGGGCGAGGAAGAGTCGTCCGGGAGCGGATTTGCCGCCGATCCTCAGGGGGCGGTTCACGATGGATGACAACCGTGGGGTCATGGCAGATCGTCCGGATTTTTTTTGAGGTCCATTCAGGGAACCCGGCAGTAAAAATGGAGATTGAACGGGTCGCCGGGAATGTCGGACACGGTGACGTCCTCGAATCCGCCTGCTTCGAGGAGTTCCAACGCCTTTTCCCTGCCCCACATCATGCCAAGACCCATGCCCCCGTCATGAAGCCCGACGGGCAGGCAATGGAAGAGGCTTACGGTGTAGAGAAAGGGGCCAAGGGGGTGGTCGGCGTTCAGGAGGGGATCCGAGTGGGCGGCGATGTCGATCATGGAAAACATGCCGCCCGCGGCAAGCATGCATCGAATGCTTTTCAAGGCTTCAAGAGGGGCCGTCTGATCGTGAATGGCGTCGAAGGCCGTGACGTAATCGAAGGATTGCCGATATCGGGTCCGGCAGCCCGCATCCCCCGCATCTTCAGCGGAAAAAGAGACATTGGATAGCCCCAGGCTCTCGGCGGCCCGACGGGCGCGGCCGATGGCGTCCTCGTCGATATCCATGCCGACAAATCGGCTGTCGGGAAACGCTTCGGCCATGAGAATCGCCGCCACCCCCTCACCGCAGCCCAGATCACAGACCCGGATGCCTGTTTTCAACCGCTCGACCAGCAGTCCTCCGCCCACAGACGGCAAAAAGCCGGCCACCAAGCTCTTCCGGTGCTTGGCCTCCGCCAGTTCCGCCATAAAGGCTTGAAAATCGGGGTAAGCATCGTAGGGGATGCCGTCGCCGCTGCGAAACGAAGCCACCAGAGCTTCCATGGCCAAGCCGGTCAGCATCGGAATTTCCTGAGCGTAGACGGCCAGGTTTCCGCTCTCGGAGCCCCGGGTCAGGTGGCGGGCATGGTCGCGAGGCAGGCGGTAGCGCACCCTCTTTCCTGGATCTCGATCCATTTCCACTATGCCCCCGCTGCCCATCACACCGAGCCATTCGGTGACGTAGCGTTCGTTTAACTTCGCCTCATCGGCAATCTCTCCGGCCGTGGCAGCCCTGCCTATGGCGG
>JASFIA010000409.1:0-3508 GCA_050122915.1 Desulfobacterales bacterium
TTTAATGTTGACGTAAGGCATCGGTTGGCTCCTCGTTTAGATGGTTTTTGGCAAGCGGCGGCACTGTTTCAAGACGTCCAGGAGAGGCATCGACCGCCGTGGTTGCAAAGTCGGTGTCCGGTGATACCCATTGGTGGTTCAATTGTAAAGGATGGAATATCAACGGGTTGAACCTGGTGTCGAACCGATTGTCCATTCGATGGTAACGTTTTTTCCGCCTTGGCGGAAGCGTTGCCGACTTCCCCCTTCTTTCCTCTCGCTCCAAAGCCAGCGACCGATGGCGCACTTCCGTTTCTTCCAGACCGGCATGGGAGCGCCATCATGCGAGTAAACGCCGCGCGGCACCGATGCCCGGCACTTGGAGGTCTGCCTCACCGATCTCAACAGGCCGGGTTTCGATCACGGCGGCTGATCTTTCCGATGGCGGCCTATCTGTGATCCCATCATGGCCTCGGCTGCCTAAATTTCAGCAAGCAACGGGTCCCTTTGAGCGCCTGCGGGTGGTTTTCTTTCCTTAAAAGGGTTGTCGATTCATTCCTCGCTGCCCCTGCCGGGGACAGGGTTTCGGAGCCCCACGATCCTCTACTGCCACATGGAGAAAATATTTACCCAAATCTGGGACTTTTTGGGGACAGTCTCTCCGGAAGACTTTGGAAGCCGAAAGAAGAAGATTATATCTGATTGAATAGATTGATAAAATTAGAATTTAATTTTGTGCATGACTTTTGCTGACTCCTCGGAGAAGCAAAACTGGCGTCACAGTAACGCCCAAGGAATGTCCGACCTGTCCTGATTCTCCTTAACCGCTGTCTGCCACGAAAGGGACGGATAATGCCGCTAAATATCGGATTTGTGTCAACACGATTCTCGGGTATCGACGGTGTATCCCTCGAAGCGGCGAAATGGTCGGATGTCATAGAAAGTCTTGGCCACCGCTGCTATTGGTTTGCGGGGGAGTCAAACAGAAGTGAGACAGTGACATATTTAGAGAAGCGAGCGCACTTCAAGACCGGATTGAACGAGCGGATCAATGGCTGTGTGTTTCAAAAGAGCAAAAACGGCTGTAAGGTTGCCTCTGACATCCTGGAGGAGAAAAGGGCTCTTCAGGAGGCGTTGGCCGCGTTTCTCGGCACCTTCAAGATCGATTTGATGATCGTAGAGAACGCCCTTTCCATTCCGATGCAGCTTCCCTTGGGGTTTGCCCTGATCGATGTCATTTCGAGGTCGGGGATACCCACCATTGCCCACCACCATGATTTTTTATGGGAGCGAAGCCGCTTCCACTTAAACGGTTACCGGAACATCGTTCACAAGGCCTTCCCACCCCGCCTTCCCTCCGTTCGCCATGTGGTCATCAACAGCCTCGCCCAGGAGGAGTTGAAGAAAAGAAAAGGCATTTCATCCCGGTTGATTCCCAATGTCATGGATTTTTCGAATCCGCCCAAGATCAACCGCAAGCGAGTGATTCAACTGCGGGAGGCCATTGGCGTGGGGGCAGACGATATCATGGTTCTCCAGCCCACCCGACTGGTGGCGAGAAAGGGGGTCGGTGCCGCCCTCGACATCATCACGGGTCTTAATAATCCCCGCTGCAAGCTGATCGTCTCACACAGCGTCGACGATGAGGGGCTGGACTATTACCAGTGGATCACCGCTACCTGCAAAAAGCGTGGTATCGACATTCGGTTCATTCACGATCGGGTGGCGGATCCCATCACCAACCGGTTCGATCGAGATGAAAAATTTTCCCTCTGGGAGGTGTACGCCGCGGCGGATCTCGTCACCTATCCCAGTTCCTGGGAAGGCTTTGGCAATGGGCTCTTGGAGGCGTTCTACCTCAAGAAGCCGATCGTACTGAACCGCTATAAAATTTTTGTAACCGACATCGAGCCCAAAGGCTTCGATGTCATCACATTCGACGATCGGATTACCGCAGAGACGATCGAACGCATTCGTCGCCTGTTGTCGGACGAGACCCGAAGGAAGCAAATGGTCGAAACCAATTTCAAGGCTGCCGGGCGCCACTTTTCCTACGATCTTCTCAAGGCGCAGCTTTCCCGATTGCTTCCCCGCCAGGGGCGGCCTGACATGCGGATTCTGAGGGTCCCCGGCGATCCATCCGATGGATGACGCGGGTGCCTTCCATACCTCAGGCCCTGCCGCCGACCGGAGTCCTGCCGATATCGAGCCATATACAATCCGTGATCTCCTCTCGGACGAATCGCTTTTTGCAATTATATCGCGCCGAACCCGTTTATGGGTTGATCGTGTCCATCAATCGACACCGAGCCTTAAGACCAACGGTGGTGCAAGAGATGGCCACCTTGGCGCACCGACCACCTGAACGCTTACCCCGCCGCCGTCCATGTCATGTCCACCCATAAGGTCACTGGGTATCCCACGAAATAGCGGTGATAAGAGGTCATGGTTGTCTGGGTTGCCCTCATCGGTGCCGACAGCGGTTTGAAACCGGTAATCACTCCTTTATGATATTATTCTGAGCCTCAGATTGATATTGATTACCATTCAATGCCAATTGGACCGGTCAAGGGTGAACCGCATCTGTCCGTCATCCTCGATGGTGTAAGGAAAATTTAATCTACAGAGGTCCTCAAGGCATTGATGTCAACGGAGAAGGCTGGAAGCTTTTCTGGAATCCACCATGTGGTCCTTTGGCGCTTTAAAAGATCCCGGACCACCGGATTCAGAATATGCTATAGAATAGAAAAATGGATCGATAATGACGACATTCTGTCGGATGCGATGCCGTGGTCCTTCCGGCGAGTCGAGTGATCAGGATCACGCTTGTTCAAAACGAAGGGATAGCAGAAATGGATGACTCACGACTTGTTTTTTCGACGGAGACAGGCAGGATATGTCCCAAATGCAGCCGTCCTCAAACAAAGTGCGTCTGCAAGAAGGGAAAATCATATCCGGAACGGACAAAAGCTGCAGACGGCCTCATCCGTATCAAGCGTGAGACTAAGGGCCGCAAGGGGAAGACCGTCACAACGATCTCCGGGTTTCAGGAAAGTGACACGGAGATGAGGCGCATCGCGTCGGAACTGAAGAACCGGTGTGGAACAGGAGGGTCTGTCAAAAACGGCACGATACTCATTCAGGGCGACCATAGAGAAACCGCCATGGCTGAGCTGACGAACCTGGGTTTCACCGTGAAGCTGGCTGGCGGATAGGTGCGGATTGCCGTCTACTGGGGAACCTGCTGGTTGAGACCGAAAAAGCGCCTGGCGTGATCCTGATCGTGTTGGGAGTGATTCATGTCTAGCCCTCGAGCACCGGGCAGCCCCAGTGGATGACCCGCACGGCGACTAGGAATAAACCTCCCACTTTCATAGCAAGGAACTTACTTCGGCGCTCGGGGGATGGGAAGGAATAGACGGGAAGAATCGACCACCAATTGTCAACGGGCCAAACGGTTCATCACCGCTCTTCTTGTCCCACTCGCCGAAAAAGGGTGACGAATCCCATGGACATCTCATTGGTGCAG
>JASFIA010000410.1:0-3505 GCA_050122915.1 Desulfobacterales bacterium
CGTAGCGGAGCCGGTGGAGCGCGCCGCTACCCGAATGCTGTCTCGCATCGCCGGAACCCGCCTCGGCATGGTCCGCCTTACCGAATCCTTCGTGCCTGCCGGGGTTCACCCAGAGATTGCCGAGGAAGCGGTCGAATGGTCAAACCTCTCCGGTGGCGAACAGGAACAACTATTTCTTATTGCCCGCCTCGCTTTGGGGCAGGTCTTGGCGGCATCCGAACGTCAGTTGGTCGTGCTGGACGACGTCCTCAACGCGACCGATACGGGTCGTTTGTCCCGAGTGCTCCACCTCCTGGAAGAGGCTTCAGACCGTCTTCAGATCGTCATTCTCACCTGCCACCAGGAACGCTACCGAGCATTGGATCAAGCGGACTTTTTCGACCTGCAGAAACGGCTCGAACCGTAATGGGGAACCGCACCCTGACCGGGCGGGTCAAGGCCATCAGCCCCGGCAGGAGCATCCGTGGGCGATTGCCCCCACAACGTCGGTGCGACAGCCACCCCTCGGACAGAGGACGGTCCTTTCCGGCAACCGGTTCCCAACTCAGCAAACCCGTTCTTGACATTTTTTTTAATAGCAACTATTATTCGTATTAAAATGGAATCATTAGAATGATTGATGATATTGGGCTAAAAATTCTGAAAATTCTTCAGAACAAGGCCAGAATACCCAACGTAGAAGTGGCCAGGCAGGTGGGAATGGCCCCTTCGGCCGTTCTGGAGCGTATTCGGAAATTGGAAAGCCAAGGCGTTATCGATGGCTACGAGGTTCGGCTGAACCCCGAGCGGTTTCGATGGAATCTGGTCGCTTTCCTGATGGTCGGGATTGCCCCCTCGGCGGATCCACGTGAGATAGGCCGAACCCTCGCCCTGATCGACGAGGTTCAGGAGGTTCATTTCATTGCAGGAAAAGACGGCTTCCTCGTTAAGATCAGGGCCCAGGACCCCCACGAACTCGACGATCTGCTTCGAAAGCGAATCCGCCCCATACCGGGAATCGGCTCCATCACCTCTCACATTGCACTGACCACCCACAAGGAAACCGCACGGATTCCGATCAGGGACCCGGAGCCCGAGTGATCGAAGACAGATCGAGGCTGCTGCCGGCCATCGTGGCCTCTCGATGGCGGTCAAATGACCGGGGGTCCGGCGAACCCGTTATGCAACCGGCAATCCCGTCGACGGACTATGGAAAAGGAACACGTCATGATTCGAGTCAACGAAAACTATCTCAAACTCCAGTCATCCTATCTCTTCAGTGAAATCGCAAAGAGAGTTCGGGGGTTCCAATCAGAGAATCCCGATGTGGAGGTGATCAAGCTCGGCATCGGCGATGTCACCCATCCCCTGCCCGCCGCCTGCATCCAGGCCTTTCATGAGGGGGTGGACGAAATGGCGGATGTCAAAACCTTTCGGGGCTACGGTCCGGAACAAGGCTACCCGTTTCTCCGGGAACGGATTGCCCGACACGATTTCCATGCCAGGGGTTCGGACGTATCGCCGGACGAAATTTTCATCAGCGACGGGTCCAAGTGCGATACCGGTAATTTCCAGGAACTTTTTTCGGCAGACATCCGGGTGGCCATCCCCGATCCGGTCTATCCGGTCTATCTCGACACCAATGTCATGGCAGGACGAACGGGGGCGTTTCAGGACGGCCGTTACGAAGGCATCGTCTACATGGAGAGCACGCGCGAGAACGGATTCAACCCATCGCTGCCGGAAGCGCCGGTCGATCTGATCTATCTGTGCTTCCCCAACAACCCCACGGGAGCCACCATCACCAGGGAAGCGCTGGCGCAATGGGTGGACTATGCCCGGCACCACAAGGCGCTGATTCTCTTCGACGCCGCCTACGAGGCGTTCATCCGGGACGACCGTCTACCCCATTCCATCTACGAGATCGACGGCGCCAGGGAGGTGGCGGTAGAATTCAGAAGCTTTTCGAAACTTGCGGGATTTACCGGCACCCGATGCGCGTTTACGGTGGTGCCGAAAGACGTCAAGATCTGGGACAAGAGCGGCCATGCCCATTCACTGCATGGTTTCTGGAACCGTCGCCATACCACCAAGTTCAACGGCGTCTCCTTTCCAGTGCAAAAAGCAGCTGCAGCCGCATACAGCCCAGAGGGACAAGAACAGATCAGGATCCTGATCGACGGTTATCTCGACAATGCCGCCATCATCCGTCGGGAAATGGACACCCTTGGATTCGATTTCGTTGGGGGAGAGAATTCGCCCTACATTTGGATCGACAGCCGGCGGGATGCATGGTCCTTTTTCGATCTGCTCCTGAACCAGGCGGGGGTCGTCTGCACTCCGGGGCCCGGCTTCGGGCGCTGCGGAGACGGCTACATCAGGATCAGCGCCTTCAACAGCCGTGACAACGTCCGGAGGGCAATGGAGCGCATCCGAGAAGCCCTGAACTGAAGGGGAAAACCAATACCGGGGAATATAGATCCATGAAGCGTTTTCGACCATCGCCCGTGCCAACAAGGGGCCCAAGGGTCTTGGCTGGTCTCAGCCGGCTCCTGACCCCCGTCTGCGTTGGGGTTGCGGTGGCGGTGATGGGCGCCGCCTGGCAGACGACAGCCGGCACCCATCCGGAACCCGTGGTGGAAATCGTTCCGCTGGTTCATCGAACCGCCAAGGACCTTCTGCCTCTGCTCCGGCCCCTCAGTGGCCCGGAGGGCCACGTGTCGGCGGACTCCCGGTCTAACCGCATCGTCATCGTGGACACTCCCGATCGGGTCAGGACCATTCAACGGCTCATTCGCCAGATCGATCAGCCGGTGAAGCGCTTCCGCGTTGCTCTCCAGGTGTCGGCGGAGGACTCAAGCGAAGAAACGTCAGTAGAAGCCGATGGTCGGATCGAAAACGGTGATGGATCTGTCGAGGTCGGTTCGCCCGGTCCCGAAAGCGGTATTCGGGTCCGTGGCGGGTTTGAGCGCCAGAAAACCCTTCAATCCGGCGAGTATTCTGTGGTTCTCGATTCGGGAGGATCGGCCACCATCCTGGTGGGAAGGGATGTTCCCTATCGCAGTGAATGGGAGCATATCTGCCGCCGGAAAGGCCTCATCGCAAGAGGTGTTGAATTTGAAGAGGTGGGAACCGGTTTTCATGTAAAACTGGCGGTGTTCGGCAAGCAGGCGCGTTTGGACCTCTCGCCCACCGTCCGCTTCGTCACCAGAACAGGCTCCAGGCGAGTACAGCCCTTTGCCGATGCACAGACATCTCTGACCATTCCCCTTGGCCTGTGGATCGAAGTGGCCGGGGCCGAGACCCAAACCGATGCGTTGACCCGAGCGGTCCTGAAATCCGCCCAGGGCGCCGAAGGCCGTTCGCTCACCATGAAAATACGGGTCGACCCGATGTGACCCTACCCGGAAACGGAGGAGGTCCCATACCATGAGTGAACTGAAGGGATTTCAGAAGCGCTATCTCAGGGCTCGGGCTCACGGCCTGAAGCCGATCGTGCAGGTAGGCCAGAACGGCGTCAGCGAAG
>JASFIA010000411.1:0-3500 GCA_050122915.1 Desulfobacterales bacterium
CCGATCCAAAGCAACATGCGACGGATTCGGTTTACTTCAACAATAGGGGTCGCTTAAGAAAATGCAAGATCTCCGGGAAGCGAAGGGGAGGGGGCCGTTTCCGAGCCACCAATAGCGATGGGCGCCTCCGGGCCCAGTCGGCGCTGCCCGGTGATGATGCTGGCGGCAAGGCCAGAATTGCCAATAGGATCAGTCACTTCCGAAGCGACGCCTCGGATGTTGATGGCTCGCCGAGGTATTTCTTAGCCCAGGCGGCAATAACGGCTCCCACATATTCCGAATCGGCGGAATCGCTCAATAGATGATCGGCATCGTCGAGGGAGATGAAACTTTTCGGATGCTTGGCCGCCTTGAAGATCCGTGCGGCATTGTCGATGTCGACAACCGTGTCTCTCGGCCCGTGAAAAACAATCAGAGCCCGCTTTAGGTTGGCGATGGTATCCTGCATCCGTGTCTCTTCCAAGTCCTCGAGGAACCCGCGTTTAACGCTGAACGTCCGGCCCGCGATAGTGACTTCCGCTTTTCCCTTTTCTTTGATGGTGGCTGTTGAATCGCCGAAATGACGGGCCACGTGGGAAGGATCGGCAGGGGCGGCGATCACGGCGACGGCTCGGACGCTTGGCAGGCGGCCTGCCGCCTGTAAGACCGCCGCGCCCCCCAGAGAGTGGCCGATCAGAATGCATGGCGGACGATAGTGATCGTCAAGGTATCGGGCGGCGTCCACTAAATCGTCCACATTCGAGGAGAAGCTGGTATCGGCGAAGTCGCCCTGGCTTTCTCCGAGGCCTGTAAAATCGAACCGCAGAACGGCGACGCCGGTGCTCGCCACTGACTGGGAGATGTGATGGGCCGCTTTGATGTCCTTGCTGCAGGTGAAGCAGTGGGCGAAAAGGGCATAGGCGGAAGGCTGGTGGCTTCCCGGCATAACGAGCCTCGCCGACAGGCGATGACCGCTTCGGTTGGTAAACGCAAGGGGGGTGGTTTTCATGACCGGCTTCCTGACTCAAAGGGTGGAAAGACCGCCGTCCACATGGATGATTTGACCGGTGATCCAACCGGATGCCGGATCCAGCAGAAAGGCTGCGGCCCCCGCAATGTCTTCGGCTGTGCCGATTTTTTTAAGCGGATGTCTGTCGGCGGCGGCCTGCCGCTTCTGCTCATCGGAAAGCAAGCCGGTTGCAAGCGGGGTGTCCGTCAAGGACGGTGCGACGGCATTGATCCGTATCCGGGGGGCCAACTCCGCTGCCAGGGACCGTACCAACCCTTCGATGGCGCCTTTTGCCGCAGCGATGGACGCATGGAAGGGCAGCCCTTTGGTGACCGCGACCGAGCTGAAGAGAACCGCGGAGGCACCGGATCGCGACTTTTTCATGGGAAGAAGCGCGGCCTGGAGGGTGCGAACCGCCCCCATGACGTTGATGGCAAGGTCCGCCTCGAAATCATCGCTGGACAGTCGGTTGAAGGGCCTCAACCGAATGCTGCCGGGGCAATAGACGACTCCCTGAAGATTTTCGGGAAGAAAATCGAACGAAAGGGACGGATCGGTGATGTCGCCGCAGACGTAGTGAATCCTCTCGGTGCTGCTTTCCGGAATCGCCGAGCGTGACATGACGATCAGAGAGGCGCCCTTCGAGCTGAGACGCTCCACAAGGGATCGGCCGATGCCTGAGGTGCCGCCGACGATGAAATAGTGGTTTCCAGTCATCTTGCAGTTTCCTTGCCGTGTCCGTGGCGCTCATGGATGCGTGCGATCGATTCGACAGCCGCTGATTTGAGTTCCTCCCCCACACTCCCTTGGGCGGCGGACTGGATGAAGGGCACCACAGACTCGGTGCCGGTCTCCCCCAATATGTAGATGACATCGCCTTTGGCCTGGGAATCGAGCTTTCCGAATGACGCCACCAGGGGCTCGACAACGTCAACGGCCAGACCGGGGTTCTCTTCTGCGAGGGTTTCCATTACCACCATGGCACCAAGGCGCTCCGGCCATTTCGGATGGGTGAGCAGGTCGACGATGGCCGGAAAGAGTTTTCCGCGGCGGCTCATCATGCGCGCCAGAAGAGCGGCATCGCCTTCCTTGATGAAGCCCTGAAGGGCCGAAACATCGAGATGCACCGGATCTTGGTCCGCAAGGACGGGAAGGACATCTTGGGGGCGAATACTTCCCGTCCACCGGAGATTTTCATCGAACACCAGGGTTGGAACGGCGCGGACCCTGTCCGATTGGGCGATTTCTGTGAAGAGATCGACGTCGACCACGGTCAGACGAAGCAAAGGGCTATGCGCCGCCAGCCGGGACCACAATGACACGGAGGCCGGGCAGTGGGGGCATTGCCCGGCGATGTGGAGGCGAACGGGACATGGGGCCGAGAGCCCGCGGAGCAGCTTTTCGTGGGAATCGGTTGCGCCGTCGGTGGGTTTTTCCTCGGAAATCATGGCCAAGATCTCAAGGAAGGGCGCCAGTTTTCCACCTGTGGGAACAGCCATGAAATTAATACCTCTCGGCAACTTGATGACCGGGGGGGAGCCGGCCGGCGTCGCCTCTTTCCGATAGCTGACGCCCTCTATGCGACGGGTCAATTCGTCGAGAAAGGCCTCCAATAGAGAAACCCGCTCGTCGTCGGAAACCCCCAATCGGAGATCCACCGGTGAGCGAATCGATGGCGCACTCTTCTCTAAGATGCGGAAATCGTCTGGGGTCATGGCGTGTCCCGTGTCATCCAGCGGTTCGCCGACGGTGGCGAACGGGCATCCGTTCGTGCCCGACATCTACTATAGGGGATATTTATCGCCTGTAAACCGTTTTGTCTCACAGGACCTCCACCTGGGGCAGATTCACGCCCACGACCAGCCGTCGGATGCGGATATCGTCCTCCTTCTTTTTGGGTTATCGCTCCGATTCTGTTTGACAACCGTTGGCCCCTTTCCTATGATTTTTGGGGCCACGGAAGGCTATTCTTTCCATGGTGGCACTGTTTCAGCAATGTTCAAACATCTTTCCCTAAACCACCCATCACAAGGACAGATGCCGTGGAACTCTCCGAAGCGGTGAATGCCGGTTTTCTGGAGGAGCAATATCGACGGTGGACAGACGATGAGCACTCGGTGCCCCGGGAGTGGCAGCTGTTTTTCCAAGGGGTGCGTTTTTCCGAAGGACGCCCGACCGGAGCCGGATCCGAACCCGAGCAGATGCTGGCGCAAGCCCGGGTCGAAGCCCTTAAGCACCGGTATCGGGACCTCGGGCACCTGCTGGCTTGCATGGATCCCCTGGGCGCCTGTCCCACCGAGCATCCTCTTCTGGCCCTTTCGACCTTCGGACTGTCATCAGGCGACCTCGAACGTCCGTTCTACTCCCGGCGGTTTTCAGACAACGGCCAAGCCCCCCTCAAAGACATCATTCGGGCTCTCAAGGAGACCTACTGTCGCTCAATCGGCGTCGAGTACATGCACATTCAGGATCCGGAGGAGCGAAAATGGCTCCAGGATCGTATGGAGCCCCA
>JASFIA010000412.1:0-3498 GCA_050122915.1 Desulfobacterales bacterium
AAGAAACGAAATGTGGCATCGGCGTGTGGTAGGCCATTTTGTTGTCGATCGAACAGTCGCAGGGGGCTTAGGTGCTGCGATACGATGAGGGAAACCTGATCCGCTTCGAGTCTTGACCACCGAAGCCGTTTGCCAATCGCAATCACCAGCGCTGCGGCTGCGGTTTCGCAGTCAGGGGTTTTGGTTCCGCTGTTAACGGTAGCGAATCGGATTGAGGGTTTCCCGATTCCGTGCAGCAGAACGGCCAGTTTTACGATGGCCTGACCCATTGGGGGGAGTCGGTCTTCGACGATGGCGTGATGGTGTGGGAAGAACGCTGAAGGAGACTTCAGGATTTTTTCAAGATGCCGATAAGCGGATAAGGTATGGGTGAAAACGTCGGTCGATTGGTGGCCGTTAGGGTGGCAACCTCTTGTGGCTCTCAATTCCGGAAAAAGTTCCTCCAGCAAACCCGTTGAAACCATATCATCCATATGGGAGGCTGATTCCTTGGACGACAGAAATTTTATCAATTCTGATCGGAGTCGTTCGCCCGGAGCGTGTGCCAATTTGGATGAATGGGATGTGATTGTCGACAGGGTTTTCGATTCCACGGTAAAGTCGAGTGAGGCGGCCAACCGGAAAGCCCTCAGCAGCCGAACCGGGTCTTGCGCCAAGCCTTCACTGGAAACCATTCGAATCTTCCGGTTTGTCAAGTCCTCCATTCCGTTGCATGGGTCGATCAATTCCCCGGCGGACAGGTCCCATGCCATGGCGTTGATGGTAAAGTCCCGGCGATCCAAGTCTTCGGAAATGGTTCGGCCGTTGATACGACAGATATCATAGTGGCGACCACCGGCCACGACCCGTTCCAGCTCGAACCCAGGTTTTCCTAAGGAGATGTGCTTACCGTTGAGGCGGGCGGCAATGACGGCGGCGTATTTCTTGGGATTGACAGGCACCACAATATCGAAATCTTCCGGGACAAGATCCAGGAAGAGGTCGCGAATAGCGCCGCCGACGATATGGCTGCCGGGGGCTCCATCGCCGAGTGCCTCAGAGATGTGGCGTTCAATTGGACGCATCGGAACGTTTCCATCATTATTCTGTCAGAAAGCTAACGCCTTTGCAATCGACAATGCGTCGTCGATAGATGGATTCCAACTATAGCAAGAGTTGCACCCATGACGCATCCAATCAATGGGCAAATGCAGCCTGACACCTGGGTCATTTTCCACGGCATAAAGGCAGAATAGATGTCCGCTGGGCCTTTAAAAAGGTTGACAGATTCTACGGCATGTTTTAGCATCGTTGATACTCAGAGGAACAGTACCCTCCTTCTGTTCAAAAAACCGGACATTTCAGGTCTTTGCCTTAGAATCCATCTTCCAAGACAATCAACGAGGAATCTGCGCACCCTATTCGGCTTCCTGTTCACCAAAACCATCGGCCTTGCCGCGATATGCCCTACGTGATGAAATTGCCGCGCATCAGGGCACTATCTTTTCAGACAACACATGATTTCTCATTTACATATTCTGGTCGATCGTGGGGAAGGATTGATTCTGCATCGTCGGACTTTGGCTGGATGTATTTTGGGAGCAATCTTATAAAAACGGGGTAGGAATTGAATGAACATCAGTGAACTCAAAGAGATGAAGATTAATGAGCTGACTCAGCTGGCGAAGAAATTCAAGATTGAAGGCGCAGCCGGCATGCGGAAGCAGGAACTTATTTTTGCGCTCCTCCAAGCTCAGATTGAAAAAAATGGGTCGATCTACGGTGTAGGGACTCTGGAAATCCTGCCGGATGGATTTGGTTTTCTTAGGTCTCCCAGCTACAACTACCTGCCGGGTCCGGATGACATCTATGTCTCGCCGTCGCAGATCCGTCGGTTCAACCTCAGGACGGGCGATACCGTCTCAGGCCAGATCCGCCAGCCCAAGGAATCTGAACGGTATTTTGCTCTCCTCAAGGTCGAATCCGTCAACTACGAGGATCCAGAAATTGCACGAGAGAAAATTTTATTCGACAACCTCACCCCCCTCTATCCCAATCGAAAGATCAATCTTGAAAATTCGCCCGAAAACTACTCCACCCGTATAATGGACTTGATGACCCCGATTGGCTTCGGCCAGAGGGGACTGATCGTATCGCCGCCCCGAACCGGGAAGACCATGCTGCTGCAGAATATAGCCAACAGCATCATCGCCAGTCACAGAGACGTCGTCCCGATCGTTCTTCTAATCGATGAAAGACCCGAAGAAGTGACTGACATGGAGCGGTCGGTGGATGCCGAGGTGATCAGCTCCACTTTCGACGAGCCAGCGGAGCGTCATGTCCAAGTGGCTGAAATGGTCAGCGAAAAGGCCAAGCGATTGGTCGAACACAAAAAGGATGTTGTGATCCTTCTGGACAGCATTACCCGGTTGGCGCGAGCCTACAACTCAGTGGTACCGCCGAGTGGGAAAATACTGTCCGGGGGTGTCGATTCCAACGCCCTCCAGCGGCCGAAGCGATTTTTCGGTGCCGCCCGGAATATTGAAGAAGGCGGAAGCCTTACCATCATTGCTACCGCACTGATCGATACCGGAAGTCGAATGGATGAGGTCATCTTTGAAGAGTTCAAAGGGACAGGCAACATGGAACTGGCCCTTGATCGTAGACTTTCCGACAAGCGTGTGTTCCCTGCCATCGACATTAAAAAATCCGGTACCCGTAAAGAGGAACTGCTCCTCGACAACGAAACCATCAATCGGGTCTGGATTCTCAGAAAACTGCTCTCCTCTCTCAACCCTGTTGACAGCCTCGAATTTTTGCTTGAAAAAATGCAGGGAACGGAGGATAATAATGAATTTCTCAGGTCAATGAATGCATAATAGAAAGGTCTGTCAGATGAAAAAGGGAATTCACCCGGACTACAAACCGTCCACCATTACCTGCCACTGTGGCGCTTCGTTTGAAGCCGGTTCGACAAAACAGGACATCACTGTGGAAATTTGCTCCCAATGCCATCCGTTTTTCACCGGCAAACAAAAGCTTATCGATACGGCAGGACGGATCGAGCGTTTCAGGAAAAAATACGAGAAATTTCAGAACGCCCAATAAACCGATATCCTGGTCGGTTTGTCTGTCTTTAATCGAATCGAAGGGCACTTAAGAACGCCTTCAACCAGTCGGTTTCACGGACGGTTGAAGAGCCCATTCTATAGTGTCCTTTTTGTAGTTATGGGCAGTCCGCCGATGTCGATATCAAGTCCAGGAGGCGTTGGAAATACCGGCGCCACGGGACACCCCTTCGCCGATGACCATTAATATGGAGACCCACCATCATGTTTGATAAACTCAAGGGGGTCGAGGAGCGCTTTGTCGAGGTGGAGCGGCAACTGAGTGATTCCGAAACGGTCAAGAATAGACAGGTTTTCGAGCAACTCAGCCGTGAGCATGCCGAACTCAGCAAGGTTGTCTCGGTTTATCGGGACTATCGCCGGCTTTCCGAGGAAATAGCACAAAGCGCTG
>JASFIA010000413.1:0-3497 GCA_050122915.1 Desulfobacterales bacterium
TCGTGATCAATACGGCGCAGTTTGCGGAATTCAAGGTCGATGAGAGGGTCTATCATGCCATGTTCACGCCCTTCCCTGACGACCTATGGCCTTGGATCATCGGCGTCTACCTGCCCGAAGACGATTATATCGGGCCCATCAAAGACAATCGATTCAACAACATCCTGGTGACCCTGTTCGCTTCATTCGCGGCAACCCTGTTCGGCCTCTGGCTGGCTAGGGGTATTATTCACCCTATGGGAAATCTGGAACGGGAGGTCCAGGCGGTCAAGAAAAAAGACTTTGAGAGCCGCTTCAACACCAAGACCATCTATCGCGAAATCAATGAAACCGCCGAGTCTTTTGGTCAAATGAAGGCGGCCCTGAAGGAAAGCCGTGAGAAATACAAGGATATTTTTGCAAATATCCAGGACATTTACTACGAGACGAGTATCGACGGTCGGATTCTCGAAATCAGCCCTTCCGTTGAGCGCTACACGGGGTACTCCCGGGCGGAACTGTTGAACCAGTCGGTGCTGAAGCTCTATAAGACCCCGGAGGATCGGGGACAATTGATGCGGCGATTTTTGGAAAACGGCAAGGTCTCCGACTACGAGGTCGTCATGAGTGACCACTCCGGCAACGAAATCTGGTGTTCCATCAATGCCATACTGGTCAGAGATGCCGACGGAAAGCCTCAAAAAATAACCGGCTCTCTCCGGGTGATCAGCGACCGGAAAAAGGCCGAGGAAAAATTAGCCGAGTATCGGGAGCGGTTAGAGCAACTCGTCAAGGAAAGAACGGTCAACCTTCTGGAGACCAACCGACAGCTTCTGAAGGAAATCGAACAGCGCAAGCAGACCGAAGCGGCTTTAAGGGGAAGTGAGGAGAAATATCGTACCATTCTCGAAGATATCGAAGAAGGATACTTCGAAACCGATCTCGACGGTTGTTTAACCTTTTTCAACGACTCTCTTTGCCGAATCATGGGGAGCGACTGCTCTACGTTGATGGGCACGGAATTCAGCGTCAACGCGACCCCCGACTCCGTCAGGCGGCTGGAGGCGTTTTTAGGAAGAATACGCAGAGACAGGGAGCCGGCGAAAATGGCCGACTATGAGATCACCCGAGACGACGGCACCCATCGGATTCTGGCCGTCTCGGCATCCATGCTGCAGGACGATAGCGGATTTCCATTGGGCTACCGGGGCTTGGTCCACGACGTTACCGAAATGGTCGAAGCCGAGCGGGAACGCCGGCGACTCGAAGATCGGTTTCAGCAGGCCCAGCGGCTTAAGGGGCTGGGAACTCTGGCCGGCGGGGTGGCCCACGATTTCAACAACCTTCTGATGGGGATTCAAGGCAATGTTTCCGTTATGCTGCTCGACCTTGAACCGGGAAGCGATATGCTGGAAAACGTCAGAAGCATTCAGGAGTGTGTCGAAAGCGGCGCGAAACTGACTCGCCAACTGCTGGGGTTCGCCAGGGGCGGCAAATACTTGGCCGAACCGACGGATCCAAACACCCTCGTCCGATCCACATCCCAGATGTTCGGGCGCACCCGCAAGGAAATCACGATCCATGAGGATTTTGCGAAACGGATTTGGCCTGTGGTCATGGACCAGAAGCAGATCGAACAAGTGCTGCTGAACATCTATATCAATGCCTGGCAGGCGATGCCCAACGGGGGGGACCTGTATTTGAAAACCGAGAACGTGATACTGGGTCCGGAGGACCTCGTTCCCTACGATGTCAAACCCGGGCGGTTTGTGAAGATTTCGATTCGCGATACCGGCATCGGTATGGACGAAACCACCCAGCAGCGCATTTTTGAACCTTTTTTCACCACGAAGGAAATTGGTACCGGCACCGGATTGGGCCTGGCGTCGGTGTTCGGCATCATCAAAAACCACAGTGGTCTGATCGATGTGACCAGCGCGCCGGGAAAAGGAGCGACGTTTTCCATCTCGCTGCCGGCTTCCGATCGACCCGTCGAGGGGTCTAAGGATGCAGCTATGGTCATTCAAACGGGCACGGAGACCCTCCTGCTTGTCGATGACGAGCAGGCAATCCTCAAAACCTGCAAGATTATGCTGGAGCGGGTGGGCTACACGGTGCTGGCAGCCAGGGACGGCAAGTCGGCACTGCGCATTTTTTCCGAATACCAGGGGCGGATCGATCTGGTGATCCTGGATATCATCATGCCCGGTATGAACGGCGGGGAGGTATACGATCGGCTGAGAGCCATCGATCCGAATGTGAAGGTGCTTCTGTGCAGCGGGTACAGCATCGAGGGTCAGGCAACCACCATCCTTCGCCGGGGCGGTAACGGATTCTTGCAGAAGCCGTTTGAATCGAAGCAGCTTTACTCGAAGATTCGGGAAATTTTAAGCTGACGTTGTGCAAGGGACGGTCCAGCAGCGGGTGGTCGTCCATTGCCGCAAGCCACCGCATTGAAGGACATGAAGCCGGGGGCTGCTTAAAAGCGGCCTCCGGCCTCCGCCGAATAAATAAGGATGGATATGTGTCGGAGTGGTGGAGCTGAGGGGGATCGAACCCCTGACCTCATGACTGCCAGTCATGCGCTCTCCCAGCTGAGCTACAGCCCCATGAGACGTCCGCTTGTTAGCAGGCAATCGGCGTGCTGTCAAGGCATTTTCTGGATGGATTCGGCGGCGTAGCTATTGACAAACAGCCTCCCATAAATTTATTAATATCGTTTGCGATTTCAGCCGGTAGCAGCATCCGGGGAGTGGGGCCCACAGGCTGCTGTCGGCTTTTGGTTCGAATCCATGCGGCCGTCCGATGCCGCCGAAAAGCCTCTCGCACCGGAGGAAGGAATTCCAATGCTCAGTTCGATGCGCAAGAATGCAGGAAGCCTCATTATCAAAATTCTTTTTGGGGTGATCATCATCGTCTTCGTTCTTTGGGGGGTCGGCACCAACCAATCCGACAGGGCTAACCGCGTTGCCGTCGTCAACGGCCAGCCTATCAGCATAGAGGCATTTGAAAGGGAATACCAGGGTCTCTTGGACCGGATGCGCGCCCAATTCGGAGGGGAGTTGAATGCCGAGATGGTCCGGTTGCTCAATCCAAAGGGCCAGGCGGTCAGAAAACTTGTGGACGAAAGAGTGATCGTGGACGAGGCCGAGGAAATGGGGCTGGTTGTCAGCACCAAAGAATTGGCCGAGGCCATCCGCAGCATCCCCGCCTTTCAGCAGAATGGTGTGTTCGATGCCGAGCAGTACAATCGGGTGCTGGCCAGCAATCGGATGACTCCCGAGTCCTTTGAGGTCGCCACACGACAAGAACTTCTTATTCGCAAATTGAGCCACTTCATTTCGGAGGGTGCGAAGGTCTCCGACAGGGAAGCGCGGGAGTGGTACGACTGGCAAAACGCATCCGTGAATGTGGACTATGTCGTTTTTTCTCCGGACGACTATGGGTCCGAAACCGTTTCAGAGGAAGAAATTGCGGCGCATTTTGAATCGCATCAGGATGACTACAAAACCCTACCC
>JASFIA010000414.1:0-3491 GCA_050122915.1 Desulfobacterales bacterium
AAAGGATTTGCCCTGGTCTATGCTGTTGACGGCGATGCCGAGGTGATCGATTTTTAAGATCTTCACAGGCGGTCTCCTTTCCATCGCAGCCGGTGGGTGTCCTCCGGCTGCTCATTTTCCGATCGGCAAGGGATTGGCGGTTGTCGCCGTGCCATCCCGTTTGAGGATTTCAACCCGCAGGGGAGCGGCCCAGCAGTCTGGAAGCCGCTCCCCCCAAGGAATGGCCTGGATAGGCCTATGCTAGCGTGTCGACGTTATTTCCGGGACTCCGCCAGACCGACGGTATTCAGGACTTCGCGAATCTCTCCAAGAATGCTGGGATCGTCAATGGTTGCGGGGGTGTTGAATTCCTTGTTGTCCGCAATCTTTTGAATCGTTCCCCGGAGGATCTTACCGGATCGGGTTTTCGGCAGACGCTTGACGACCGTTGCCGTCTTGAAGGAGGCGACTGGACCGATACGGTCGCGGATCATCTGGACGCACTCCTTGCTGATTTCGTCGTGAGGTCGGTCCACGCCGGCGTTGAGCACCATGAATCCGATGGGCACCTGGCCTTTCAGGCTGTCCTCAACACCCAACACGGCGCATTCGGCCACGTCGGGATGGTCGGAGAGCACTTCCTCCATGGCTCCCGTGGACAACCGGTGCCCGGCCACGTTGATGATGTCGTCGGTCCGGGACATGACGTAGACATACCCGTCCTCGTCGATGTATCCGGCATCGGCCGTTTTGTAATACCCGGGGAATTCCTCGAGATAGGACTCGACGTAGCGGGCATCGTTTTGCCACAAGGTGGGCAGGGTGCCGGGAGGCAGTGGCAGTTTGACCACCAGGGCACCGATTTGGCCGGGGCCCACCTGCTTGTTGTCGGGGTCGACCACCTGCACGTCCCAGCCGGGCGCGGCCTTGGTGGGCGATCCGTATTTGACGGGGAAGTGGTGCAGACCCATGCAGTTGGCGCAGATGGCCCATCCGGTTTCGGTCTGCCACCAGTGGTCGATCACCGGGACTGAGAGATTTCTTTCCGACCATTGAATGGTGTCCGGATCCGAACGCTCGCCGGCCAGGAAAAGGATCTTGAACTTGGACAGGTCGTAGTTCTTCATGAGCTCTGCCTTGGGATCCTCCCGCTTGATGGCCCTGAAGGCGGTAGGCGCCGTAAACATGCTTTTGACGCCGTGCTGGGAGATGACTCTCCAGAAAACCCCGGCATCCGGCGTCCCCACCGGTTTCCCTTCGAAGAGAATGGTGGTGGCGCCTTTGAGAAGCGGCGCATAGACGATGTAGGAGTGGCCGACGACCCAGCCCACATCCGATGCCGCCCAGTACGTATCTCCAGGATCGATATCGTAGATGGCCTTCATGGTCCACTTGAGAGCAACCATATGGCCGCCGTTGTCGCGAACCACGCCTTTGGGTTGACCGGTGGTGCCCGACGTATAGAGAATGTAGAGCGGATCGGTTGCCGCCACCGGCACGCAGTCATGGGGGGCGGCCTTGGCCACGGCCTTTTCCCAGTCCACGTCCCGGCCGTCGATCATGGTGGCCTTCTCCATGGGGCGCTGGAAAATGATGCATTTTTCCGGCTTGCTGTCGGCCAGTTCGATAGCTTTGTCCAGCAGCGGCTTGTAGGCGATGATGCGCTTGACTTCGATGCCGCAGGATGCCGATACGATGACCTTTGGCTTGGCGTCGTTGATGCGGGTTGCCAGTTCCTTTGCGGCAAATCCTCCGAAAACGACCGAATGAATGGCGCCGATCCGCGCGCAGGCAAGCATGGCGATGGCGGCTTCGGCAATCATCGGCATGTAGATGATGACCCGGTCGCCTTTTTTAACGCCCTGGGCGGCAAGGGCGCCTGCGAATTTGGCCACCTCATCCCGCAGTTCGCTGAAGGTGTAGGACTTGATGGTATCCGTAACCGGGCTGTCGTAAATCAGGGCCGTCTGGTCGCCCCGGCCGTTGTCGATATGAAAATCCAGGCAATTGTAGCAGGTGTTGACCTCGCCACCGGTGAACCAGCGGTAGAAGGGTTTGTTGGAATCGTCCAAGACTTTGTCCCATTTTTTGTACCAATGGCAGTCCTCAGCCGCTTCCCCCCAGAACCCCTCTGGGTCTTCAAGGGACCTTCGGTAACTGTCTTCGTATGAGTTGCTCATCTATCCATTTCCTTTCTCTGCCGTAAGACGAGTGGTGTTAAGCTATCCGCTTGGTCGAGACCCAGGTCGTATTTTTACCGCGGCTTTACCGGGCTGGGTGGCGGCCGCTTACCGAAAGGAAGCGGCCGTGGAATCTCCTTAGGCATGGGCTGCCGCAGGCTCGAGTCTGCTCGTCAGAATGGGTTTGCCGACGGGCAGGACATCCCTGCCGAAAACCTGCAAAAAGATCACATGGGCCATCATGTACCAGGCCGCAAGGGCACAGATGATCAGGTCGATGGCCGTGATGGTCATAAGGCTTTTCATACCGGCCAGAAAGACCAGATCGAGACCGATGAAGCCCAGGAGAAGCGTCGTGAATGTGAATGCCATGGCTGCATGTACCTTGAGTGCCCCGACCCACATAATGGCCGTGTACAGGGTGAAGCCCAGGAGGAAAAAACCGATATCCTTGGCGGAAATGGCCAGATGCTTACCGACCCAGGTCACGCCGGCGGCCTGAAGATCCAACAAAAACCAGATGGCTGCCAGGGCGAGCCAGAAGGCGCCATAGACGCAGAAAGCACTGTAACCGAAATTGTTGCCGGCCTTGAATTCCTGAAAACCGGCGATCAGCTGCGCGCCGCCGCCAAGCATCAATGCCGTACAGAAAACGATGCCGGTACCGCACCAGCCAAGATTGTGAAATTGGAGCAACAGCGTCGTAGTTCCAAAACCTGCCAAACCGACCACAGCGGGATTTCCTAGATTCGTTCCGTGAGACATGGCATCCTCCATTGAGTTCATGTGGTGTGGATAAGGGCGATTGATTCCTCCGTCCCATCGCCGATACCCGTCCACATGCTTCGGGTGTGTTGGAAAAGGGGCGGGGTCATGCCCGGCCTGTGCGCGGCTGGAGGCAACGATTCGACAGGGTGGGTCGAATGCTGCCGACCGTTGGGATGTCACCTCCTTTCGTTTGATGGGATACTGACCGCTGCACGGCATGGGCACCGCGTTGATGGATGCCGATAGTCTGCAATCCGTATGCCACAAAATTCACGCAATGGGAAGGGCTAAAAATAGTGACGAGGGGGAAGTGAATGAACAATCGGCGACTGGTGAATGATATTCATTTATGGGACAGAAATGTCACATTCTCAGGCGTTTTGGCACTTAACCAATCGTTTTAAATAGATAAATCATTCTATGGGCCAATGATGTCCCAAAAGGAGATGCTCATAGCCCATACTCTTTGATTTTCCGGAACAAGGTGCGCCGGTCGATACCCAGACGGTCGGCGGCTCGGGACCGGTGCCATCGGTTCTCTTCGAGCACTTGTTGGAGATACCG
>JASFIA010000415.1:0-3491 GCA_050122915.1 Desulfobacterales bacterium
GTCGCTGCAAGCCTTGGGGCTCACTCGCTCCCAATCGTCCGGTTAAAACTTCCAGTTCAGGTTCACCGCAAAATTGTGCGCCGCATTGGGACTGTAGTCACCCTTTAGGGGGCCCTTGAGAGGCCCGCCCTCCTGGTTGATATCGGCATCGCCCAAATCCAGATACTCGTAGGCGCAGCCGATGGTCACATCCTCGCTCCAGTCGTACTGGATTCCAGTAGCCAGGCGGATCTGACGGTCAAAGGGCAGAGCCGGCGTCCGGTCCTTGGATCCGTCGATGGGAGAGGTGTCGTAGGCGGCTCCGAAGGACCACAGCCAGGGCTCCGCAATCCGGCATTGGGCCCCCAGGGCCACATGCCAGGTGTCGTCATAGCCCAGATCCTGGGTAAACTTTTTTGAATCGCTGGATTCAATGGTGATGTCACTGTGGCCGAACTCGCTCCACTCCTGCCAGCCGATGTTGCCCATGATGGCCCACCGGTCCGTGATCTGGTGGTAGGCGCTCACCATGACTCCCTGGGGAACGGTCATGTCGATATCGGCCTTGCTGCCGGCAAGCCCGGACGCATCGAGTTGCCCCTGGAGTACCGGACCCACCCGCTTGAGCTTGGCCACATCATCGAACTCCACGTCCACTTTGGACCGGTAGGCGATGCCGATGCGGGTTCCCTTCCGGGGCTCTAACAGAATACCCAGATTGAACCCGTAACCCATGTCGTCGTCCTCGATCTTGATCTTGCCGTCCGAGGATCCCTCCTGGCCCGGCACGACGGCGTTGTTGATGGCGGCCTTCTGGTTGAGCTGGGCAAAGAGGATGTTGACGCCCGCCCCCACTGACAGCCAGTGGTTGATCCGGTATGCCGCCGACGGGGTGATGCCGAAGGTCAGAAATTCCGCCTCCGTCACGTAATAGCGGCCCGCCCAGTCGTCCCCGTAGTCGACCCCAAGCCCGAAATAGGAGGCCGCCGATACCCCCAGCTTGAAATCCGGGGTCAAACTGTGAACGTAGTGAAGACTGCCCACCGGCACGAAGCCACCGGCGTTGCCCCCGTCGCCCCCTCCGAAGGCGGAGTCCTGAGTGTCGAACTGGATATCGAGATAGGTAGGCTGGATCCCGAGAAGCACCTGGGATCGGTCCAACCGGGTCATCCCGGCGGGGTTGAGAAACGCCGTCGAAGCATCCGCGGCCTTGGCCGCCTGCCCCGCCCCGGCCGCGCCCATGTCCGGAGCACCCATCTCGTAGAGCCAGAGCGCCGCGCCCTGGGCGGCAGGGACAGCCGCCGCGAGACTCAGCACCACTGCCGCAATCCAACGCCTCAGCACGCCCATCGCTTCACCTCTCTGTTATTGGGTCAGTTCAAACGGATAAATCACCCTCCAGTCCGTTTTCATGTCCACCAGGGTCCACCCCGCGGCCTTGGCCTCGACCATGGCCTTGTCGAGACGGCCCACGTGGGAATCCCGGTCGTAAGCCCACTCCCGCTCGGCGTCGGTGTGATGGATGAGCAGGCAAAACCGCAGGCCCTTCCCGGCCGCCGTCCACTGAAGCATCTGGAGGTCCCCGTCCGAGTTGCCGAATGCCGCGGCGGGCCGTCGGCCGATAAACTTGTGAATGCCGACGGGTTTTCCCGCCTTGTCGTCGATGAAGTCGATCTCGGGGAGCCGGACGATGACGGGTTCGCCGTCCTTCATCTCGAAGCGGGTCTTGATGCTGCTTCCCACCACCTGCTCCGGGGGAATCCCGTACAGGGCCTCGGTGAACGGCCGCATGAACTCGATCCCGCCGCCGGAAACGATATACGTTTTAAACCCGTTTGCGCGAAGATAGTCAAGCACCTCGACCATGGGTTGATAGATCAGATCGGTAAACGGCCGGTTGAACCGGGGGTGAACGGCGCCGGCCGCCCACGCCTTGACGATCTTCTCGAAATCCTCGGTGGTCATTCCGGCGTGGGAGGCCATCACCAGTTCGATCAGGCCTTTTTCCCCGGCCGCTCCGAGGGCCTTCATGTCGTTCTCGAGCACCGCCCGGAAGGGATCCCGGGTCTTCCAGTCCGGGTGCTCCGGCGCCAGGGCCTTGATCCGGTCGATGGCGAAAAAAAGCTGAAAATACATTGGCTGCTCCGACCAGAGGGTGCCGTCGTTGTCGAACACCGCTATGCGCTCGGGCTCGGGAATGGTGTCGGGGCTTCCGGGCGTGGTGCTCTTCCGAACGAATTCCAGAATGGCCGCTTTGGACGGGCCCTCGTTCCAGGAGGGCAGAGGATCGTCCGATGCCAGGGCCTGGCGGCAAAGAAAAACCACGGCAAGCGCGACCAGCATGAGGGGAACAATCCGCCGGCGCCCTGCTGAACGATTCGACTCTCGGGACGGATGGGTCTTCATTGTCGTTACCTCACTTTCAGGGGATGGTGATCGGCGACGGGAAATAGCGGGCGACACGGTCCCTGTCCATTTCCCCAATGGGGCAATCCGGCATGACATGGATAAAAACCGCGATCATCGGCGCATGTCAAATGGGATTTTTCCAGGGCTCACCCCTCCGAGGGGTCGGGGTTTTTGGGGGCCGCATCGGGCACAAACGGTTCGCTGCTGTAGCGTCTGACTTCCCCCATAACCTTTCGAAACCCCACCACGAAGGCCGCGCCGCTCAGGATGTAAAAGACGATGTACTTGCCGTAGTCGAACCCCGTCATGTCGGGGAACGCGCCGGGGAGGGTCCAGCAGTAAAGGACGACCCCCAGGGCCACGACGAATACCACGGCCGGCATCAGCAGAAAGACTATCCGGGCGGTGCGCTTGCGCTCCGGATCCAGGGGGTCCACCCAGAGGGGGGCGGAAAGGGCGAAATCCGCATCCGTAATGGCGATTTTATCCGGGTCGTGGCGGTGGTAGAACCGCTGAAACGACGCGCGAAGCTTGATGGACTCGGCCAGATTGACGCTGGCGACCATGAATATCGCTCCCAGGAAGATCGGAGAGACCAGGATGGCCGTCTTGACCTCGAGGCCGAATTTCCCGAAGCTGGTCTTGAAATTCTTCAGACGGCTGTTGAGGATGTCATTTCGCGCCTGGTTTTCCTCCTGGCGTTTCTGGAGCGACTCGATGTCGGCCTTCAGGGGGGCGGCCTCCGCCTCCAGCCGCCGGCCGATGGCCTCGAAGTCATGGGTTTCCCAGAATTGATTGACGCGGTCCACCATGGCCCGGTAGACTGGGGAGGTTTCGTCGAACTCCCGCCAAAACCGGGGGTTTTTTCCCATTTCCCCCCGGATCTCTTCCCGCAGTTCTTCCATACCGGTCTCCAAATCCCGATGCCACTGGTCGAAGCCGGTGATGTTCATGAGGGCAAGGGGGTCTGCCACCTCTTTTCTGAGAATGTCCCGGTAGGTCTCGAAACGACCCTTCATGTAAGCGTGGATGCGGCACTCCATCCAGGGGTCCCTGTCGGGCCCGGGATCTCCGCACCCGACGGATTCACCCACGGCTCCCTC